>CAJWUS010000006.1 GCA_913047525.1 uncultured Flavobacteriales bacterium
TTTTTATGTCTTTATGATTTTATGTGGATATGGTTAAAGTGTTCATTATTTTTAGACCTTAAAGTTGGTTACGGTATAATCTCAAAAAATATTCGATTTTCATATGATTACTTACTAATCGACAACTCTATCGACCTTATGTAGGTAGTGTGTTAAATCAAATATTTTCCGTTAAACTTTTAATGTATTTGTGTGTTACTATCAAAACCATATAACCCATTTGGAAAGTTGTACTCTATCAAATTTCCAAACAACTTTGTTTCAATAAAATGTAAAATATAATTAGTGAGAAAGTGGTTTCTAAAAACACTCCGTATAGACGGACTTTGTTAAATAGGAAGAAAAAGGACCGAAAAGTTGGGTACAATACTACTCAACCGTAACTGATTTCGCTAAATTTCTTGGCTGATCTACATTGCAACCCCTCATAACTGCAATATGGTAAGAGAGTAATTGTAAAGGAATAATAGATAGGAGTGGCATTAATTCCTCAAAACAGGCAGGTATTTCTATGCAATAATCTGCTATCTCTTTTACAGTTTTATCACCTTCTGTAACTATAGCAATAAGGCGACCTCCTCTTGCTTTTACCTCCTGTATGTTACTCACTACTTTTTCGTAATTTCCTTTTCGTGTAGCCAATACTACAATCGGCATTTGCTCATCAATTAGCGCAATAGGGCCGTGTTTCATCTCTGCTGCCGGGTAACCTTCTGCATGTATGTAAGAAATCTCTTTTAACTTAAGAGCCCCTTCCAAAGCTACAGGGAAATTATAACCTCTGCCTAAATACAAAAAGTTAGTAGTATCCTTAAATTTTTCCGCAATTTCTTTTATTAAATCATCTGATTCAAGTACTTTTTTTACCTTTTTAGGGATGAGCTCTAATTCGGTAATAATTTGCCTGTATTCTGTATTTGTAAGCGTTCCTTTTTCTTTGGCAATCCTAAGCGCCATAAGGGTTAATACTACTATTTGAGTGGTAAATGCTTTGGTAGAGGCTACTCCAATTTCAGGCCCAGCATGTGTGTAGCTCCCAGCATTTGTTAATCTTGGAATAGAGGAGCCGACCACATTGCAAATCCCCAAAATAGTAGCTCCTTTTTCTTTAGCAAGTTCTAGGGCTGCCAAAGTATCAGCTGTTTCTCCTGATTGAGAAATAGCCAAAATCACATCTTTTTCAGAAATAATTGGATTTCTGTACCTAAATTCTGATGCATATTCTACTTCAACTGGAATCCTTGCTAAATCTTCAAATAAATACTCTCCTATTAAACCAGCATGCCAAGAAGTGCCGCAAGCTACAATAATAATACGATCAGCATTCAAAATTTTCTTTTCATAATCTAATATTCCCCCCAAAGTAATCTCCCCAGTTTTAGCGTTGATTCTTCCACGCATGGTATCCAAAATACATTTTGATTGCTCAAAAATTTCTTTCAGCATAAAATGCTCGAATCCTTCCTTTTCAATGGCCTCCAAGCTCAATTCCAACTCATCTATATAAGGTGTTTTTGTAATGTTGGAAATGGTTTTAATTTCCAACTCATCCTTTTTGCTTATTCTGGCGATTTGCTCATCTTCCAAATAAACTACATTTCGGGTATACTCTACAATTGGAGTGGCATCAGAAGCCACAAAATACTCTCCTTTCCCTATGCCAATTACCAAAGGGCTCCCTTTTCTGGCTGCAATTATTTCCTCATTATTTTCTTTATCTATAACCAAAATAGCATATGCTCCAATTACTTCATTTAGCGCCAAACGAACCGCTTCAAATAAATTTACCTTTTCGTTTTTCTTAATTTCTTCAATTAAGTGAACAAGCACTTCCGTATCAGTTTCGCTTTCAAATACGTGCCCCCTTTTTATTAGTGCTTTCTTTAAAGAATCATAATTTTCAATAATCCCATTATGTATAAGTGCTAAATTGCTGTCGCCTGATTTGTGAGGATGTGCATTTAGTTGATTGGGGACACCATGGGTTGCCCAGCGCGTATGTCCAATCCCTATATTCCCCTTTACATTTTTGTCCTTTATAAAATCTTCTAAATCGGAAACCTTGCCTGCTTGTTTGTAAATCTTTAATTGCTTATCAGTTGTAATCGCAATGCCAGCACTATCATAGCCCCTATATTCTAATCTATGAAGACCTTTTACTATAATGGGATAGGCCTGCTGGCCACCTACATATCCTACAATTCCACACATTATAAATCGGTATAAATGATATTGAAACTTATTTTATCTTTTGGCAATATTGTTCTATTGGCATTTACTGCCCCACCAGCTGCCACCAAATATAGCTTATTGGTATAATCCTCATTATTTAATAACTGAAGAAAATATCTTGTAATATTAAAGGTATATTTTCCATTTTCTAATTTGCCCCCAAAATGATCTTCTCCTTCTACAATATAGTCGGTTAGAAAATAGTCCTTCCCCTCATTATCAACTCTTACTAAATACATTCTCCCGTGTGGGGGAAAATCAGCTGTATCTGTGCCGTCCAATTCAAAACTTAAGTTTACTCTATTAATGGCTTTATCTTTGAAAAATGTTTTTAGCGTATCCAAATGCTGAATTTCAATAACTGTTTTGTGTCCAGCCATAGATTGTACATAAGTATTTGTGGAAGTGTCAGCTTGATTGAATAAATATGAAGTGTCTTTTTCAAAAAGATTAATTCTGGTCGCATCTCCTGTAAGAGAAAAATCTAAGCTTAAAGAATCTACATTTGTGCTATGATAATAAATACTGAGTTTAGAATTAGCAGAAATTGGACTGAGATAAGCAATAACACCATCATTATCATTACTTGCACTTACATAAAGCCCTTTAAAAAATTCTACAAATTGTGCATTATCCTCCAAATTGGATCTTCCTGATTCAATTAAAATCTTATCTCCTAAAGAAATATCTAATTTCAAGCGTAACTGAGGTACTTTCATTTCTCCTCCAACCATTACGCTATCTTCCGTATTTACAGTTATAGTTTGGGAGTAAATAGCATTTGACACACAAGTTACATCTTGGTTGGAATAATAAACGCTATCCTTATAAATAGATTCGCTAATTTCATACACCATAATATTTAAGACATCATTTATTCCATAACTTCCAGTATATGATAATCCTAAAACTATCGAATCAACTGTTAAACTATCTGAATAACTCCCTACATCTACATTACTAAATGGAAGCATAAATTGAGTGGAAAATGCTGCTTGATTGTAGCCAAAAATAGGATCATTGATTTCTCCTAAAAGCAAAGTACTTGTTTCATCCGAGCGCAAAGAGTCCTCTGAAATAGTGTGAATAGTTAAATTATTATCGGTAGTTGTAAGTGCTACTTTAATGCCATCAAATGGCGGTTGCACTTCAAGGCCAATCAAGTTTGGATCGGTACAGGAAAATATCAGTAAAGTAGCACAAAGGCAAAAAGTGCTTATGTATTTGTTCATTTATCTAATCCGTTAATTCTAGCTCACCCTCCTCCACTTCTTCATAAAATTCTTCATAAAAATCGGCATAAGCACTAGCATACGCTCCATCTTCCCCGCCAGGATGTATCATTTTTGGCTTTCCAGAAGCATCAATGTGTTTGATAATTCTTTTATCAATCTTTTTACCTACCTTAATTATGGCGTCAGCATAATCAATAGCAATTTTATTAAGAGATAAATAATCTGGGGTTTGCAAGCCTTCAACATCCTTTTTATTTAAACTGCTTTCAAACAAAAGTTTTTCAGCCATCTCACTATTGAGTTCTCCTGGGAAATCGGTATCATAAACGGAAAATATTACTTTTGAATTATTAAAAAGAGGATCTTCATTATATAGTTTTTTGATGTAAAGTGGAACCAATGCCGAAATCCAACCATGACAATGGATAATGTCAGGTGCCCATCCTAATTTTCGAACAGTCTCAATAACCCCCTTGCAAAAGAATATCATTCGCTCATCATTGTAGGGGAAAAACTTCCCATTTTCATCATGAAAATATTTCTTTTTTGGGAAATAGTCTTCATTGTCGATAAAATATACTTGCATCCTGGCTGATTGAATAGAGCCCACCTTAATAATAAGCTGATGGTCAAAATCGTCAACAATCAAATTCATTCTTGAAAGACGAATTACTTCATGTAATTGATGCCTTCTTTCATTTACCACACCATATTTTGGCATAAAAATTCGAATGTCTTTTTCATCCTCTTGTATTTGCTGAGGGAGGTGTCTGCCAATTAATGACATCTCTGTTTCTGGCAAATAAGGATAGATTTCCTGTGATACAAATAATACTTTTTTCTTTCCCATAATTTCTAATTAAGTGTGCAAATTTACGAAAATATATGATTTTTATCAAGCAATTGCCTTAGTTTTGTACTCTAATTTTTATTAACTAAATGCAAAAATTTAAAACAAAAAGCGATTTATCTTTCTATCTTTCTTCTTTAGCTGACCCCCTCATTGGATTTGTACCTACAATGGGAGCTCTTCATAATGGCCATTTAGCGCTTTTACGGCAAGCAAAAAAACAATGTTCTGTTGTAGTTTGCAGTATCTTTGTAAACCCAACACAATTTAGCAATAAAGAAGATTTTAATAGTTACCCTAATACACTTTCGGATGATATAACAAAACTGGAAAAGATAAATTGTGATGTTCTTTATGTCCCAGATGTTTCTGATTTATACACCATTGATGAAAAAACAAAACACTATAATTTGAATGGTTTGGATAATGTAATGGAAGGAAAGTTTCGAAAGGGACATTTTGATGGAGTAGCAACTATCATTGAAAAATTTTTTAATATCATACGGCCTCATAAAGCCTACTTTGGGCAAAAAGATTTGCAACAGATTTTAGTAGTCAAATCCCTTACAAAACAGCTTAATCTGCCCATTGAAATTATTTCTGTGCCAACTATACGAGAAGAAAATGGTTTGGCAATGAGTTCTAGAAATAAATTACTGTCCCCAAAGCAAATAGAAACCGCTTCTATGCTTTACAAATCCTTAAAGTTCTGTAAAACAAACAAAGATAAATTTTCGATAACTAATTTAAAAAACTATATCAAAATACAATTTTCAGAGCAATTAGAGGTTGATTTAGAATATCTTGAATTTGTTGATGCAAACAATTTGCAAAACATTAGCTTTTTTCAAGAAAATAATAATGCGATTTGCATTGCTGCTTATCTTGGAGGTGTACGTCTTATTGATAATATTATTTTTTAGTTTTACGCCATGGGAGAAAATAAAAATTATGATTTTTTGAATATCTTGAAATATGGTGTTTCTTTTGCTTTTGCTTTTGCAATTCTTTACCTGCTTTTCCAACATCAAAATCCTGTAAAGCTCTTTGAAGAAATACGAAAAGTAGAAATTTCATGGGTTATTTTATCTATGATTTTTGGGGCTTTGGCTTATGTAAGCAGGGGGTTAAGATGGATTGTTTTGATAGACGCCCTGGGTTACAACTCTTCAAAAATGAACAGTATTTCGGCTGTTTCAATAGGATATTTTACCAATATATTTATTCCAAGAGCTGGAGAAATATCGAGATGCACTGCATTAAACCAAGCAGAAAAAATACCAGTTGATAAATTATTTGGGACTATATTAGTTGAAAGAGTAATTGATTTTATTTTCCTTTTCGTCCTTATTATTCTGACTTTTTTCTTGAAATTGGATGACTTACTTAAATTCTTTACCACCCTTCAGGCGCATCAAACAGATACCAATATTGGAAACGGTAAACTTTTGATTTTATTAGGAGGGATGACTATTGGAATTATTGGATTTTTTCTGACCAAAAGATGGATAAAAGATTCTATTTTTTATGAGAAAATCATTTCGTTTATAGAAGGCCTGAAAGAGGGTTTAAAAAGTATAAAAAAGATGAAAAAAAAGTCCGCCTTTTGGATACACACTTTTAGTATCTGGATTATGTATTTTTTAATGACTTATATTTGTTTTTTTAGCATGAGTGAAACCACACATCTTTCTGTGGGAGATGGACTTTTTCTTTTAGTGCTTGGCGGAATTGGTATGGTAATTCCAACCCCAGGAGGTATCGGGTCTTATCATGCCATTGTGATGATAGGCTTGGCAGTATTGGGAGTCGGCTTTATTAACTTAAATCCGCCTGAAGGCGAAATTAATCCCGCTTTAGTATTCCCTACGGTAGTACATGTTGCACAAACATTAGTTGCTATTATTATGGGGCTGGGTTCCTTATTATTCTTATTTTTAACCAAAAAGAAAAGCCATGTCAGAACTTCATAAAATAAATGATAAAATAATCTCTTTAGAAGAGCTTAAAGCCAGGATAGAAAGCTGGAAAGCAAATGGCGAAAAAATTGCTTTTACCAATGGTTGTTTCGATATTTTGCACAGAGGTCATGTTGAGGTTTTGGCAAAAACTGTTGACTTGGGAGATAAACTTATTATCGGTCTTAATTCTGATAGTTCCATTAAAAAATTAAAAGAGGAAAATCGGCCAATAGTGGATGAAAAATCAAGGGCTCTTTTGCTTGCTGCATTTTCATTTGTTGATGCTATCGTTCTTTTTTCAGAGCAAACCCCTATTAATTTAATTGCTGAAATAAAACCAGATATTTTAGTAAAAGGAGGTGATTATGAAATTCAGGAAATAGTGGGGTACAATATTGTGCAGGGGAATGGTGGGGAAGTCATTACTATTCCGCTTACAGAAGGTTTTTCAAGCACAAACATTATTGATAAAATACAGAATGATTAAGAAAGTTCAATCGGCATTTTTTTGTCAGAATTGTGGTACGCAATCCCCAAAATGGTTGGGAAAATGTCCTTCATGTCAGGAATGGAATACTTACGTAGAGGAGGTTATAAACAGGGATGAAAAAACTAAAAGCTGGAGTGGTAAAAAAGGAAAAGCAAATACCCCCTCCTTAATTTCTGATATCAATTTTACAGATGAAAAAAGGTATGCTACTCCTGATGAGGAACTAAACAGGGTTTTGGGTGGGGGCATTGTACCGGGCTCTATTGTGCTTTTGGGTGGTGACCCTGGAATAGGAAAATCTACTTTGCTTTTGCAATTGGCTCTGCAAATGCGGAACAAAAAAGTGCTATATGTATCAGGGGAAGAGAGCGAAAAGCAGATAAAAATGCGAGCTGACAGAATAAATAGAACTTCCGAAAACTGTTTTATTTTATGCGAAACTTCTACCCAAAATATTTTTCAGCAAATAGAGCAATTACAGCCTTATATTTTAGTGGCTGATTCTGTGCAAACTTTGCATACCTCCATGATTGACTCTACTCCTGGAAGTGTTTCGCAAATAAGATCTTGTACTGGCGAGCTTTTGAAATTTGCAAAAGAAACGGGAACGGCTGTTTTCTTGATTGGACATATTACAAAAGATGGGGCTTTGGCTGGTCCGAAAATCCTAGAACATATGGTAGATACGGTTTTACAATTTGAGGGCGATAGAAATCATGTTTATAGGATTCTGAGAACCATAAAAAATCGTTTTGGATCTGCCTCAGAATTAGGCGTGTATCAAATGGGGCAAGGAGGATTACGGCAAGTATCAAACCCAAGTGAGATTTTAATTTCAGAGAGAGATGAGCCGACAAGTGGAGTTGCTATTTCTGCAACTATGGAAGGAGCTCGCCCCTTACTTATCGAAATTCAATCTTTGGTGAGTTCGGCAGTTTATGGCACACCTCAACGCTCTGCCACTGGATATGATGGCAAGCGACTAAATATGCTTTTGGCAGTATTGGAAAAAAGATGTGGATTCCGTCTTGGTGCAAAAGATGTTTTTCTCAATATCACAGGCGGCATAAAAATTGACGATACCGCTACCGATTTAGCAATTATTTGCTCTGTACTTTCCTCTGATAAAAATGTGCCCTTAGTAATGGATGTTTGTTTTTCAGCGGAAATTGGTCTTTCAGGAGAATTGCGTGCAGTTACCAGAATAGAAGAAAGAATTTTGGAAGCAGAAAAATTAGGCTATAAGCAAATTGTTATTTCAAAACATAGCAAAATCAGTAAAAAAGATTTCAAAATAGAAATAAAGCAATGCGGAAAAATTGAGGAAGTTTTTCGTTTATTCTTCTAACAAATCGAACAAGTCATCCAAATTAGGGGCAAGAATTATTTCTATTCTTCTGTTGGCAGATCTCCCCTCAGGACTTGTATTACTTTTAAACGGGACATGCTCCCCCCTTCCAGCAGCAGTAAGCTGAGTGGGATTTAAATTAGGGTTGCTCATTAGCACTTTTACCACAGCAGTTGCTCTTAGCACACTCAAATCCCAATTGTCTTTTACTGCTGATTTTCCACTCAGTGGAATGCTATCAGTATGTCCTTCTACTAAAATTTCTAAGTCTTTTTGGCCAGCAAGTGCAGTCCCTAATTTGTTGAGTGCTGAAACTCCTGCTGCACCAACCGCATACTTCCCAGAAGCAAAAAGCAAATCTTCTTCTAAGGACACATACACTTTTCCATTTTTTTGCACTACTGTTAGCCCACTCCCTTCCAAGCCTATTAATGCTTTAGATATTCTGTGTTTTAGGGCAGTTACCATAGAGTCTTTCTTGTTTATAATGGATTCCAATTCTGCAACCCTAACTGAGCGCGCCTCTAATTCTTGCTGTGCTTTTTCAAGGGCTTGCTGTTTTTCGGCCAGTGAATTGGATAGATTATTCAAATCATCTTCTTTGGTTAGAAGATCATTTTGTGCTTTTTCTAATTGCTTTAAAAGTGCTTTTGTTTCTTTGGCTTTTTCCGCCATATTCCTAGTATTTTTACTTGCCAGCAAATCATAAGCCCTACTTAATTCATCATAAGAATTTTGCAGCAGCACTAATGCCTTTCCATTCTGAATAGAATCATTTCGCATGGCATCTAATTGTTTTCTGATGTTTGCAATTTCTCCTTCTAACTCCTCTACTTTTTCGCTTAAAGAAATAATTTTTTTATCCTTCTTTACAATTTGTGCTTTTGCATTATCATACTGAGTATGTAATGCATTGTGCATTTTTGGGGTAACGCATGAAGAAAGAATTAGCAAAATAGAACAAAGAAGAACGATTGTATTTTTCATGGGGTTCTGATTTTCTTTTTAGATTATCAAAACTACAAATACGCTTGCCTTTTTTTTGGGGTAAATTATTTACTTATTAACAGAAAATTGAGAATAAAAAGGATTAAAAGTCCAACTCTACTAAAACAGGGCAATGGTCGGAATGGAAAGCTTGGCTCAATATTGCCGAACGGCTTAAATGGGCAAGTAAATTTTTACTTATCATATTATAGTCAATTCGCCAACCCAAATTTTTAGCTCTTGCATTAGCTCTATAACTCCACCAAGAATAATTATGTGGTTCAGGATTTAAAGAGCGGAAACTATCTACAAATCCACTTGTAATAAACCCACTCATCCACTCTCTTTCTTCTGGCAGAAAACCAGAGGTGTTTTTATTTCTTTGTGGATTGTGAATATCAATGGCTTTGTGGCAAATATTATAATCCCCTGAAATAATCAGTTTTGGAAAATCTTTTTTTAGTGTATTTATATAAGTTTGAAATTGGTTTAAAAATTTTATCTTAAAGGCCTGTCTTAAATCCCCACTGCTTCCAGAAGGGAAGTAAGCACTCATTACTGAAAAGTCATCAAAATCTGCCCTGAGTATTCTCCCTTCAAAATCAATTTGTTCTATACCGCAACCATATTCTACATGTTGTGGCTTTGTTTTTGTTAGAATTGCCACACCGCTATATCCTTTTTTTTCGGCCGAGTTCCAAAAGCAGTTATAGCCTAAATCCGTAAAAATGCTCTCATCAAATTGCTCAGAATTGGCTTTTATTTCTTGCAAACAAAGCACATCCGGATTTGTAGCTTTTAGCCAAGAAGCAAAATCTTTTCTAAGTGCCGCCCGAATCCCGTTTACATTATATGTAAATATTTTTACCATTTATTTCAAATAAAATTTGGTTGTTCCTGCCAAAAACCCATCTATATAAACCTCCGTAATATATTCGCCTTCCTTCAGAGGATTCCTTCTTTTAAAGTCAATACTAAAAGGTAACTCCTTATTTTCATATTGGAATTGCTTTGAAATAGAATATTTTAATTCTCCTTGTTCTGTCACAAAATTTTGGGTTCGCCCGCTATTAATAAGTAGTTTTTGGTTTGGGGCGATAAATCTCAAGTAGATTGTTTTTGGTCCTTTTTCTGCAATAGGATTATATTCAATATTAAAGGTTGTTCTTATCATTATTACTTTGGATGCTTTGAAAGTTTCCACTTCTTTTCCACTATTTCTGTATTTTAATGTCTCTACCAAAATATCGCCAACTTCAAGCACAGATCCCTTGTTTACTTTATCGATTAGCTCCTGATTTTCTTTATTTAGCTTGTAGTTTTTCCAGTTGATATTCTTGTTTACTTTTATTACGCTATCGTTTTCGTTATGTAATTGCACATTTATAGTATATAAGGAATCAATATCGGCAAGATAGCGAATAGAAATACTTTTAAGAACCTCCATTTTTTCTTTGGCTATTTTCAAGTCCTCTTTTGTGCGTATTCCAATACGATTCAAATTTCTGATTTCAGAAATTTGCGAGCGAATAGCAGAATCTTTTTCTCCTAATTGAATATTTAAATCACCATATTGTTCCAACAAATTATCATGCTCATCAATCAAATCATCCAAATCATCACGCAAGGCATTTTTCTCCTCAATAAATTGCATTTTAATTGCTTGTTGTTTCTTTATTTTTTTCTCTTGGACAAACAAAAAAACCAATAAGCCAACTACAACAAATAGTAGGATATAAATCCTCTTTCTTTTTGGTTTATTTTCTGGCAAATTACTTTGCTCCATCAACTACTTTTTTTTCTTTTTTGGTTTTTTCTTTATGACTTTTGGTTTTTCTTCCTTTTTTTTCTCCTTCTCTTTTTCAGAGGTTTTGCTTTTTTCATCCACATAATTGAGGCGTAATTCAGAAAGCATACCATCCAAAACTTTTTCCATTTCTTCTGAAATATTGCCTTTTGTTTTTTCTTTTAGCATAGCCATAAGGTCAATGGTTTGGCTTACATATTCCAGATTGCGATTAAGCTGACCTGATGGGTCGGCAATTTTGCCTAGCCCTTGCATTGCAGATGTATGAAACATATACAATAGCTGCATAAATAACTGATCGTTTTTTTCCATTAGTTTTTGGTTTTAAAATTAAACATCCAAAAATACAATTTATTGCGTATAAAAAAACCACCAAAGGGTGGTTTTTGTGGGCCCAGCAGGGCTTGAACCTGCGACCCCTTGATTATGAGTCAAGTGCTCTAACCAGCTGAGCTATGGGCCCCTTTTAAAAAAGCAACTGCAAAACTATTAAAATTGTTGTATTATTTAGCAGATTTGTAAAATGAAAAACTGCAAAGCTGTAATTTTTGATTTAGGGGGTGTACTCCTAAATATTGACTACCTCCTTACCGTAGTAGCTTTTAATGAATTGGGAGTGGAGAATGCTGATTTGTTTTATTCTAAAAAAATACAAAACCCAATTTTTGATAAAATTGAAGTAGGTGCAATTACCCCAAAAGAATTTTTGGATGCTCTACAAAAGGAGTGCAAAAATGCAAGTATAGATCAAGTAGAAAATGCTTGGAATTCCATGCTACTTGATTTGCCTGAAAATAGATTGGACTACATTAAAAAACTGAAAAATAATTACCAAATATTTTTGCTAAGCAACACCAATGAAATTCATATAACTGCTTTTAAAAACAAAATAGGAACAGAAAAATGGAAAGTGTTTTCTTCTGTTTTTGACAAAATATATCTCTCGCATGAAATAGGGTTTAGGAAACCTGGTGAAGGAGCTTTTCAAATTATATTGGAAGAAAATAAATTAAACCCGAATGAAGTTTTCTTTATTGACGATTCTCCTCAGCATATTAAGGCTGCTAAAAATTTAGGGCTCAATTGTTATTATTTAAAGAAAGGGGAAGATATTGCTACTGTTTTTCCTGACACAATTCAATAAGCACACCAGAGGTGTCTTTTGGGTGCAAAAAGCAAATTAGTTTGTTGTCGGCACCAACTTTTGGTCTATCGTTTAAAAGGCGAATGCCTTCTTTTTTAAGGCGTTCCATTTCTTTTTCAATATCATCCACTGTAAAAGCAATATGGTGCATCCCCTCTCTATTTTTATCTAAAAATTTTGCAATGGGGCTTTCGGAATTTGTAGCTGAGACTAATTCCATATTGCTATCTCCTACTTTAAAAAATGTAGTTATCACGCTTTCTGAAATAACTTCTTCTGTTTTGTAAGCGCTTTGACCAAAAATAGTAGAAAATATTTTTTCTGCTTTTGCCATATCTTTCACAGCAATACCAATATGTTCAATTTTTTTCATTTAAGGCAATTCTTTAATAGGTCCAGAAACTGATATGCCTTTGGCTAAGAATAGAAGGAACTTTAAAGGAAATGGAAAGTTCATGTGTGCCATTTTGATAGGAATTAATGGCTTTAAAATAATGATCGTAAGCATAAGCAATATGCATTTCCCCGGCTCTAAAACCAATAACTGCTGAAAGAGAACCATTTGTTCTCACGCTCAAGCCGGTCCAGAAAGCATCCTGGAAAAATACTCTGGCTGAAAAATCGTATTGGGATTTGGTGTTTTCTGTTTTTCGGATTAGTATAGATTGCCCAAAGTGAATATCTCTATTGAATTCGTATCTATAACCTAACATCCCCATATAATTTCTATGCAAATAATTGGTGCTAAATCCCTCTCCTGCTTCTTTGTTAAAGTTGGATTGTAGCATATTCAAGACAGAATATCCAGCATAAAAATTCTTGCCATATAAATACAGGCCAGAAGAAGCATCTGCTAAAAATCGGCTGAAAGAATTCCCTGAAAAAGCGGGATCATCTCCAGGAGGAAGATTCCCAGCTTCTAAATCCAAAGCATAATACATTGCTTTTGCCCCAATACCAAAAGATAAATTCAGCCTATCTGGGTCAAGGGGAACATGGTAAGCATAATCCAACTCGAAAACACTGCTTCCAGTTTGACCGGTTTGGTCGTGATACAAACTTCCGCCCATTCCGGAACGATTATTAAGCGCCCCATGATAGCTGATATTTGCAGTAAGTGGAGCACCCGAAAACCCAAGCCACTGTTGGCGAGTTATAATTACAAAAGGATTGTAAGCCTTACTCCCTGCAACTGCAGGATTATAAGCTAGTTCATTCACAAAATACTGGGAATAAACAGGGCTTTGTTGTGCAAATAGAAGCTGTGAAAATCCTACAAAAATCGCTATGACTAAAAGTTTTTTCATTTATCTGACAATGGTTACTGTTCCAGTAAAAGGAGGATCTCCATTCTCCAAATCAATGATATAATAATAAGTAGCGGAAGGCAATCTTTTCCCATCTACTTTTCCGTTAAATGCGTCTTTCAAAGTATTTTTGTACTCCCTACGCCTATACACCCTGTCACCAGATCTGTTGTACACCTCAACCAAGGCCTCAGGATAAAACTCAATATTTTTTATTTGCCAAAAATCATGATTGGAATCTTCATTTGGCGAAAAAGCAGAATATACCTTCAAGCATATTTTCGGATTATGAATTACAGTTGCGGTATCTTGCAAAATACAGCCCATTTCATCTATAATTTCTACTGCATAAGTGCCTTCCAACAATTCGCCCAAAATAGATGTGTTTGCTTTATCCAAATCAATGATATTATTGGGCCAATAAAAATCATAGGGGGGCGTTCCGCCTGTTGCAAAAGCTTGAATAGAACCAGTATTATCATCCTTACAATCGGCATCCGCAATACTCATAAAAACTTGTAAGGCGGGAGGAATGCTAACAGTTAAATAGCCCCAACCATCACATCCGTTTGCATCTGTGACATTTAATCCATACCAACCAGGAATTAACCCTTGAATTGATGCAGTTGTGATTCCTCCTATTGACCAACTATAAGTATAAGGAGGCGTGCCGCCATAAACTAAGGTGCTCACATCTGCTGAATCTCCTGTTTCACATAAGCCGGAAAGGGTAAATTCTGCAGTAATTTGCAAAGGCTGATGAATGGTATAATTAAAACTATCGATACAGGAAGTGCTAGCATCATTCACTATTAGCTTATAATCACCTGCTAAAAGACCAGATATATCTTCAACAATGGAAGAAAACCCCAAAGGGCCAGTCCAGAAATAAGTAGTTGTAGCAGGGCTTGATGCAACATCTACTGTGATAGCTCCAGTATTATCTCCAAAACAATCAATATGAGTGGCTTCATCTAAGTTTATAGTGCATTGCGCCATAATTATAGATGGGAGAAAGGTGAAAACTACTACTATTATGGTTTTAAATTTGCTAATCATTTATTAAAAATTCAGTCGCAAATTTAACATTTATTAAATTAATAGGAGAAGATGCTAATTTTTTAATGTTTTGCATTTTGACAATTTGTTAATTGTGTGTATGTTTGGTAAGAATTTCAATCTTAAAATTATGAAAAAACTACTACTCATATTACTTTGCTTGCCAATAATTGGGTTTGGGCAAACTGCTTACGATTATTATATACAAGGAATTGAATATCAAGATTTAGGAGAATATCAATTAGCAATAAATAATTACACAAAAGCGATTAATGAATACCCTGATTATGCTCCTGCATATTACAACAGAGGGATTACATATAATAAGTTAGGAAAATATGAAGACGCTATAGCTGATTTCACAAGAGCTATTTGTGTAGGACTGCATTTTGAAATTGCTAATAATGAGTTAGGAAACTATGAACATGCCATAGCTGATTACACAAGAGATATTGGAATAGACCCTACTGCTTATGCATATTTAAACAGAGGAATTGCTAAATGGTATTTAAAATTACCTTATTGTAGTGATTTTAAGCAAGCTTGTGATTTAGGTCTTTGTGATAATTACAATGATTTGTGTAAGTAATGCCATTTAAGAAAGGAAGGGGGCGGCATATATCTTAAAACACTCTTTTTCCTATAATCGTTGATGTACAAACGCTCGTAATTTTACACAATTGGATATATAGGTAATAGTGTCCTACTATCTGTCCTGTTAAAACAAAAAACCCCTATAATCACTAGATTACAAGGGGCTTTTCTTTGAGGTCTCGAGCGGATTCGAACCGCTGTAGATGCTTTTGCAGAGCACTGCCTAGCCGCTCGGCCACGAGACCCTATTTTTAAAGGAATGCAAATTTAATCAATTATCTCATTCTTGCAAGTCCTTTCGCTCTGCTTTAATTGTTACTGAGATTTTATCAAAAGTTGCATCAATTGGAGGGGTGATTTTCTGCACCTCTACTTTTACTTTTTGCACTTTATTTAAAGTTAAAATTGCATCAACAATTCTTCTGGCAGGTTGCTCTATCATATCCGATCGGATTGCCATTTGCTCTTTTACAATGTCTATGATTTTTACATAGTCCACTGTATCGTTCAAATCATCTGTTTTTTCCACCTCAGAAGTGTCTGCCTTAACCCAAGCATTTACTATAAAGTTTCCTCCTAATTTTGCTTCTTCTGGCAAATGTCCATGATAGGCAAAAACCCTTATTCCTTCTACCGTAATTAATCCCATTAGTTAATTTTTTCTAAAGCAGTTTCCATTCTTTTAATTGTTTTTTCTTTCCCAAGTAGTGATGCAATATCAAAAATAGAAGGTCCCATTCCAAGTCCTGTTAAACAAACCCTAAAAGCAGGTAATAATTTTCCCATTCCTAGTTCATTTTCTTCCAAGTATTTTTTAAATTCTATCTCAATACTTTCAGAAGAGAAATCAGCTAATTCTGCTAATCTATTTTTTAATTCCGATACATATTTTGGAGTATCTTCTTTCCACTTTTTACGGATTGTTTTTTCATCATAAGATGTAGGGGAGAGAAAATAATATTTTCCTTCTTCCCACATATCTTTTACAAAAGTGGCTCTTTCTTTTAGTTGCTCACAGACGGTTTCTACAAAATTATCTTCTGCCTCTACCCCATTTTCTTTCAGGATAAGTTGCAAATCTTGTGCTAATTCTTCTTTCAATTTTGCTCTTAAATATTGCTGATTGAACCATCTTGTTTTGTCAAAATCAAACTTTGCTCCCGCTTTTCCTACTCTATCTAAACTGAAAGATTCTATCAATCCTTCCATAGAGAAAATCTCTTGTGTAGTTCCTGGGTTCCATCCTAAAAAGGAAAGCATGTTTATAAAGGCTTCTTTAATATATCCACTTTCTCTGTATCCTGAACTAATTTCTTTTGTTTCTGGATTCATCCACTCAGTTGGGAAAACTGGAAACCCTAATCTATCCCCATCACGCTTACTCAACTTCCCATTTCCATCTGGTTTTAATATTAAAGGTAAATGTGCAAATTGTGGCATTACATCTTCCCATCCTAAATATCTGTACAATAAAACATGTAGAGGTGCGGATGGCAACCACTCCTCCCCTCTTATTACATGGGAAATTTTCATTAAATAATCATCAATCACATTTGCTAAATGATAAGTTGGCGTCCCGTCTGATTTGAAGATAACTTTATCGTCCATATTATTGGTATTTACTACCACCCAACCTCTAATAATATCGTTCAGTTTTACCTCTTCATTTCTAGGCATTTTTATACGGATAACATAAGCCTCTCCTGCCTGTCTTCTTTTAGTCACTTCATCTTCCGAAAGGGCCAAAGAATTTTGCATTGTAGTACGCGTTACCGCATTGTATTGTGGTGAAGGAACTCCTGCCACTTTCATTCTTTCGCGCATTGCAGTTAGTTCTTCTGAACTATCAAAAGCATAATAAGCAAAACCATCTTTTACCAATTGTTCGGCATAAGGCAAGTACATAGCTTTTCTTTCTGATTGTTTGTAAGGGCCAAATTCTCCCCCTGCAATAACCGATTCATCAAACTCAATTCCACACCACTTTAAAGACTCAAAAATATATTGTTCCGCTCCTTCTACAAACCTTGCTTGATCCGTATCTTCAATTCGCAAAATAAATTTACCTCCTTTATTTTTCGCAAAAAGATAATTATAAAGGGCTGTTCTTACTCCTCCAATATGTAATGGTCCTGTCGGACTAGGCGCAAATCGTACTCTTACTTCTGACATAATTAATTAAATAATTGGACGGTAAAGATAAGCTTTATCAGATAAATTCGTTTTACATTTTGAAGGATAAAATTGTACCTTTGCAATCTATGAAAAATACGACACAACATTTGTTTGATAAACTGAATGTGTTTATTAGTAAATTCTACAAGAATCAGCTTATTCGTGGGGGAATTTATTCTACATCTGTTTTGCTGATTTTTTTCCTTGTTTTTTCCATTTTAGAATATTATTCTCAGTTTAATGTAGTTGTTCGTTCCATTTTATTTTGGACTTATATCCTTACAAATGCCTTTATTCTTTACCGATATGTGATTATTCCTTTACTGCATCTGTATAGATATGGAAAACTAATGAGTATGGAAGTGGCCGCTAATATTATTGGGAAACACTTTTCTGAGGTTGATGATAAGCTGCTTAATGTTATACAATTGCATAAAATGAGTGAGCAGGATAACGCTTTAATTCAGGCGAGTATCAATCAAAAAATAAATGAAATTTCATCCTTTTCTTTTTCTTCTGTTATTAATTTTTCGGAGAATAAAAAATATAGTAAATGGCTAGCATTTCCGCTTCTAATTGTGTTATTCTTTTTTGCATCTGGAAATAAACATATTCTAACAGAAAGTTCTGCTAGAATAATAAAACACAATACCTTTTTTGAGCCAAAAGCTCCATTCGATTTTATAATTGATGAGGGGAGCCTGAAAGTAATAAAACAAGAAGATTTTGAATTATTACTTGTATTAAAAGGTAATGAAATTCCGGATAAGGTTTTTGTAGTGGTGGGCAACAATAAATTTCGATTGAAAAAATTGACTGTTACTACTCATAATTATGTTTTTAAAAATGTGATTACCAATACCGATTTTCAGTTATTTGCAAATGGGTTTTATTCTAAAAACTACACTTTGAATATCCTTCCAAAACCCGCCATTATTAATTTTGAACTCCTAATTTCTCCACCGAAATATACTGAATTAAAAACAGAAGCTTTAACTAATATTGGCGATTTAAATATCCCGGAGGGAAGCCATGTAAATTGGACTTTTGATGTTATAAATACCGATCGTTTATTTTTTAATATAGACAAGAAAAAACATTTAGCAAGTCCGATAACGGAAGAAAAAATGGCTTTTAATTTTCAGTTTAAACAATCTGCATTTTACCAGATTATCACTGAAAATAATTTTCAGGTTTCTGATAGTATTTTATACCATGTAAATATTATTCCAGATGCTTATCCGACTATTATGGTTGAACAGGAAATTGATAGTATTGAAGAGAAAATATTTTTTAGCGGCATTGTAAAAGATGACTACAAAATAAGCAAATTGGAATTTCATTATCAAATAAAGGAAAAGGATGAAACGATTCATAATATTATAGATATCCCTGTGGAAGGAGTAATTCAACAACAGTTTTTCCATCATACAGATATCTCCTTGCTTAATTTGGAATTAGGAAATAAGTTTACTTACTATTTTAAAGTGTGGGATAATGATGGGGTAAATGGGAATAAATTCACTAAAAGTAAATTATTTACATTTAATGTTCCTGATGCTGAAAACTTAAATAGCCAGCTTGAAAAAGAGGAAAGCAAAATAAAAGCGGACTTGCAAAGAAGTATTGCTTTGGCAAAAAAAATAAAAGAAGAGATAAAATCTCTGAATAAAGATTTACTAGAAAAAAAGAAGCTAGGTTGGGAAGAAAAGAAAAAAGCAGAGGCTTTAATGGAAAAACAAAAGGTCTTGCAAAATCAGATGGAACAGCTAAAAGAAAAGACTTCAGCAAAACAGAAAAAGCAAGAACAATACAAAAAAGTATCGCCTGAGCTTTTAGAAAAACAAAAGCAATTAGAAAAATTATTTAATGAAGTTTTGGATGAGGACACTAAAAAGCTTTTGGAAGAAATGCAAAAAATGATGGAAGAAATGAATAAGGAAAATCTGAAAGAGCTTTTAGATAAAATGGAGCAAAATGATGCAGATTTAGAAAAAGAATTGGATAGAAATTTGGAGCTTTTTAAACAGCTGGAATTTGAACTAAAACTAGAAGATGTACTTGATAAATTAAGCGAGTTGAAAGAAAGGCAAAAGGAGTTAAAAGAAAAGACGGAAGATAAAAAATCAAATGCCGAAGAACTTGCCAAAGAGCAAGAAAAATTAAATAAGGAATTTGAAGAGTTGAAGAAACAGTTGGATGAATTAAGTACGAAAAATCAGGAATTGGAAGAGAAAAACAAGATGCCTAATACTCAAATGCAAGAAAAAGAAATTTCTGAAAAAATGGAAGAAAGTAAAGATGCCTTAGAAAAAACCAAGAAAAAGAAATCATCCAAATCGCAAAAAGATGCATTGAATAAAATGGATGAATTAGAGCAACAATTACAGGCTCTACAATCAAGTTCTTGCTCCTCTGCACAAGAGGAAGATATGGAAACATTAAGGCAAATTTTGGAGAATTTAATCCACCTTTCTTTTGATCAGGAGGAACTTATGAAAAAGGTAAAAGTTACTCCAAAAAACAGCCCTTCTTATGTTGAACTGGTAAAAACCCAAAAGAAATTGGTAGATGATGCTGTAATCATTGAGGATTCTCTTTTTGCTCTTAGTAAAAGGGTAGTCCAAATTCAGCATGCTGTGAATAAAGAAATTGCTTCAATAAAAAATAACATGGCTTCTGCTACTAATCATTTAGAAGAACGAATTGTGAATAAAGCATCTTCAGATCAACAATTTTCCATGACTTCTGCAAATAATTTGGCTCTCATCCTTGCTGAAATGCTAAAACAAATGCAGCAACAATGCTCAAGTTCTTCTTCTTGTAGCAAGCCAAGTAATTGTAATAAGCCGGGAAATGGGAAGCCATCATTGTCTCTACTAAAAAAAATGCAGAAAAAATTAAACGAGCAAATGAAGGGGCAAATGGGGAAAAAAGGGAAGAAGAAAGGAGATAAACTTAATAATGGACAATGTAGAAATCTTTCTAAATTGGCACAGCAGCAAGAAAGTATTCGCCAGCAATTACAAGAATTAAGAGATGAAATTGGGAGTTCTGGGGAGAAAGGTAAAATTGATAAAATGATTAAAAAGATGGAAGAAAATGAAATAGATATTGTCAATAATAAAATTACAAAAGAAACCATAAAAAGGCAGGAAGACATACTAAGTAGGTTGCTAGAGGCAGAAAAAGCAGAAAGAGAAAGAGAGGAAGAGCCAAAAAGGAAATCAAATGAATGGGAATATGAGTTTACAAATACTAATAATAGCTATTCTGACTACAAAAAACAAAAGGAAAAACAATTGGAATTACTCAAAACAAAACCTGTTCAACTTTCTCCTTTTTATAAAAACAAGGTGACAAAATATTTTAATGAACTTAGCAAAAAAGCCCAATGATTTTATTTCATTCTGAAACAAATTTTCAGCTAAAACAGAAGATGGCTGTAAAAAAGTGGATTAAAGAAACAATTGTAAAAGAAGGGAAAACGACAAAAGACATTAATTTTATTTTTTGTGATGATTATTTTTTACATGAAAAAAATATAGCCTATCTTGGGCATGATACCTTTACAGATATTATTACTTTTGATTATTCAGATAGAGATTTAATTTCTGGCGATATTTTTATAAGCATTGATAGGGTAAGGGAGAACGCTCCTATTAATAACGCTCCTTTTGAAAACGAACTTTCTAGGGTTATTATTCATGGTATTTTGCATTTATTAGGATATAAGGATAAAGGCAAGAAAGAGAAGGAAATTATGCGAGAGAAGGAAGACTTTTATTTATCTTTGCAAACTTAATTTTCTGATTATCAGTATTTTATAAATTTGTTTCATGTGGAACATATGATTTTTGAACAGACATACGATATAATTGTAGTAGGTGGTGGACATGCAGGCTGTGAAGCGGCGCATGCTGCTGCTAAACTAGGATCAAAGGTTTTGCTGATTACCCAAAATTTACAAACTATTGCACAAATGTCCTGTAATCCTGCTATAGGAGGCATTGCAAAAGGGCAAATTGTTAGGGAAATAGATGCTTTAGGAGGTATATCTGGAATTATTACAGACGGTGCGACCATTCAGTTCAGAATGCTAAATACTTCAAAAGGTCCTGCAATGTGGAGTCCAAGAGCGCAATGTGATAGAATGGTTTTTGCTCAAAATTGGCGTGTAGCACTAGAAGAAAATAAAAATATTTCTTTTTGGCAAGATACCGTAACTTCTCTAACAATTAGGAAAGGAGTTGTAACTGGAGTAAAAACCAATTTAGGTTTTAAAATAACTGCAAGAGCTGTTGTTTTATGTAATGGCACTTTTTTAAATGGTGTGATGCATATTGGCGAGAAACAATTCTCAGGAGGAAGAATGGGCGAAAAGTCGTCAGAAGGAATAACGGCTCAGCTTATCGATTTAGGGTTTACCCATGGGAGAATGAAAACTGGCACACCACCAAGATTAGACGGAAGAACTATTGATTACAATAAAACCGAAGAACAAAAAGGAGATAAATCCCCAAACAAATTTTCATTTACCAATACCTCATCCGTTAGAAATCAGGAAAGTTGTTTTATTACTTATACCAATGAAGAATGCCATGCTATTTTGAAAGATGGTTTTAATCAATCCCCTATGTTTACTGGTAGAATTAAAAGTTCAGGGCCAAGATATTGCCCTTCAATTGAAGAAAAATTAAATCGTTTTCCCGATAGGAATAGGCATCAATTATTCATTGAGCCAGAAGGAAGAAATACAATAGAAATTTATTTAAATGGGTTTTCGACATCACTTCCTCATCAGGTGCAATTGAACGCACTTAGAAAAATTAAAGGGCTTGAAAAAGTAAAAATGTTTAGGGCAGGATATGCAGTGGAATACGATTATTTTCCGCCTACACAACTCAAACAAACCCTAGAAACAAAACTAGTGAAAAATCTCTTTTTCTGCGGGCAGATAAATGGGACTACTGGCTATGAGGAAGCAGCCGCACAAGGAATAATGTCTGGAATAAATGCCCATCAAAATATTTACAACCTTGCCCCTTTTACTCTTTCGCGTTCTGAGGCTTATATTGGGGTTTTAATAGACGACTTGATTACAAAAGGAACGGAAGAGCCTTATAGAATGTTTACTTCAAGGGCTGAATACCGGCTTTTACTCAGGCAGGATAATGCTGATGAGCGATTAACTGAAATAGGATACAAGTTTGGGTTAGCGGACCAAGATAGACTAATTACTCTAGATAAGAAAAGAATAAAAAAAGAAGAATTACTGAAATTTTTATCCGATCAAAGTATTGAGCCAAAAATAATAAATAGCATTTTAATAAAAAAAGGAAGTGCTAAGATAGTACAAAAGAAAAAGCTAAAAGACATCCTAGTAAGACCACATATTAAAACGAAAGATTTAATGTGTTATGATTCTTTAAAAGCGTTTATCAAAACCAATAATATTGATAAAGACGTGATTAGTCAAGTAGAGATTCATATTAAATACAATGGTTATATAAATAAAGAAAAAGAAGCGGTTAAAAAAATGTATTCTTTGGAAAACATTAAAATTCCTAAAAATTTTGAATATGACAAATTACATTCTGTCTCTGCTGAAGCAAGGGAGAAGCTAAAAAATATTTCTCCTAGTTCAATTGGACAAGCCACAAGAATCAGTGGAGTTTCTCCCTCAGATATTAATGTTTTATTGATTTATATGGGAAGATGAAAAAAATAAAAACCTGCCCTATTTGTAATGAAGATAATTTTAATTTTCTTTTTAGCTGTAAAGATTATTCAACATCTAAAGAGGACTTTACAATTGTAAACTGTAATAACTGTAATTTTACATTTACTAATCCTAGGCCAGAAGAAGAAAGTTTAGGAAAATACTATATTTCAGACAACTACATTTCACATACCAATACTAGTAAGGGACTTTTTGAAATCCTGTATCAAATAGTTAGGAAATATGCCATTGTGCAGAAACTAAGATTAGTTAAAAAATATTCTAAGACAAAAAAGCATTTAGATATTGGTTGCGGAACTGGCGAGTTTTTAAATGCTTGTAAAACTGCGGGATTTAAAACAAAAGGAATCGAGCCATCAAAAATTGCAAGAATGCAAGCAATTAATAATTACAATTTAGATGTATCGGGAAATACGGATTTAAGCCAATTTGATAAAGATTCTTTTGAAACAATTACAATGTGGCATGTATTAGAGCATATTCCAAATTTGAATGAAACAATAAAGCATTTTTCAAGAATTTTAGAAAAAAATGGGACTGTAATTATAGCAGTCCCTAATCTTAAAAGTTGGGATGCCAACTACTACAAAGAGTATTGGGCAGCTTGGGATGTCCCTATTCATTTGTGGCATTTTTCAAAAGCAAGTATTGGCTCTCTTTTTAAAAAGTTTGGATTTAATTTGATAAGAACAAAACCTATGCTTTTTGATTCTTTCTATGTTTCGATTTTGAGTGAAGAATATAAATCTGGGGAAAAGAAACTTTTGAAAGGATTTACTATTGGATTAATTTCTAATATAATTGCATTTTTTAGTAAAAGAGGATCTTCCAGCACAATTTATGTGTTTAGAAAAGAAAATGGCTTAAAATAAAGCTGTCTAATGAGTTTTTACTACACTCTAGTGTTTCCTTATTAAAATATTTTGAAAATAGCTTTTTAAAAAACAATGCTAATACTTTGATTGCCAATTGTTTAGAGTGTTTTTCTGTATAAACCTATATTATAAACAATATATTCCTTTAAAATTGTATATATTTGAAAAAATCTTATTTAAAATGAAAAAATTACTTTTAATATCTATATCTTTAATTTTTGTTACTCTAAGTTCTGCACAATGTCCAACTCCAAGTGGTTTGAACGTGACAAGTATTATGCATAATACAGCAATAGCAAATTGGAATTCAGTTACGGGTGTTGATCATTATAGAATAAGAAAAAGAGAGGTGGGTACTGCTAACTGGGGGAATTTATTAAATATTGATTCCACAATGACAAGTAGACTTCTTCCATTATTACAGCCTTCAACCACTTACGAATGGAAGATTGAGGCTTATTGTGATTCTACAAATCAAATAAACTCAAATTGGTCAGTAATTGACACTTTTACCACTTCTTTGTTTGTAGCCGCACAGTTCAATCCAATCATGTCCGTTACTCTTTCAAGCTTACAATGTAATACTCCTACAGACCTTTTATTAACTGTGAGTCAAGATGTAAATGAACCAGATATAGCAACAAGCACTACTACTTCTGACGGGGGATCTTTTAACATAGGATCTTTAAGCCCTAATGATTCTGTTGGGTATGCAAATAAAACAACTACCATAAATACAGCATCACATACAATCTCATTATCATTAAAAGTAGGACTAATTACAAGTCAAAATTCTGCAATAATAAATGCTTATGATAGTACCGGTTCTTTAGTTGGATTTTTTACAATTGAAAATTTATCAAATGGGGTTCAAGTAACTGCTTCTTCCCCAAACGATGGGAATAATTACACAAGTACTTATACGAGTAATTTGCATTTTACGAATATTTTTGTTAACCCTCTTACGTCTGGGCCTCTTCATTTTTTTGCTGATATACAATCTGAATTAAATGATCAATTTAATGATATGGACACAGTACAGATTTGGTGTAACACCTCTATTAGTGAGGGCACTGAAGTTGTTAAACTTCTAAAAATTGTAAATATACTAGGGGAAGATTCTCAAGAAAGAAAAAATACTTTGTTGTTCTATATTTATGATGATGGTACGGTAAAAAAGAAAATTGTTGTAGATTAAACTATAGTTTGCTTAACAGCTTATTCTTATCGGGTTATTCAAGTAACTCAAACCTCTATTAATAGAGTTAATATTTTGTTGTATATTAGCGAATTAATATTTACTAATTTCTAAACTTTATCAATTATGAAACGACTTTTTCTTATTCTGCTAGTTAGTTCTTTATCTTTTAACTACTCTTCTGCACAATTAGCAGATGGCTCAATTGCACCAGATTGGACACTAACTGATATTAATGGTACAGCACATAATTTATATAATTATTTAGATTTAGGCTATACGGTTTTCCTTGATTTCTCTGCAATTTGGTGTGGTCCATGCTGGAGCTACCATACTAGTGGAGCACTTGAAGATTTATACG
>CAJWUS010000007.1 GCA_913047525.1 uncultured Flavobacteriales bacterium
CTTCTGGCAAAGGGTATGTGCCTTCTTGTTCGATAGGGTTTTGGGTTGCTAGCACAAAAAACGGATTCTCTAATTCGTATTTATTGCCAGCATTAGTAACAGAGCGTTCCTGCATGGCTTCCAAAAGTGCGGATTGGGTTTTTGGAGGCGTTCTGTTTATCTCATCTGCTAAAATAATATTGGCAAATAAAGGACCTTTAACAAATTTGAAATTTCTACTCTCATCCAAAATTTCAGCACCCACAATGTCTGAAGGCATTAAATCAGGTGTAAACTGGATTCTGTTGAATTTTAGCCCTAAGCAATCTGCAATGGTTTGTACCAGTAGAGTTTTTGCCAATCCTGGGACACCAACTAAAAGACAATGTCCCTTGCTAAAAATAGAAATTAGAACTTGGTCAACTACCTCATCTTGCCCAACAATTACTTTGGCTATTTCTGTTCTAAAATTTTTGAAACCCTTTGCAAAAGCATCAATCGCTTTTACATCCGAATTTATTAGTTGTTCATCCATATTTATAAAATTATCCATTTATGATCAAAAGTACAATCCTTTAAGCTATTTCCTAATTTAATATAGGTTTTTGCTATTTTTTCTTCTAACCAATCATTTATTGTTTCTTGTTTCTTTTCTGACAATGTTACATTCCGAATTTTATCGTAATCCTCAATTAAGTTAGCCGTATGTGCTATGGTTTTTTTTCTTAGTTTTATGAGTCGGTACGCTTTTCTCCCATCATCTGTTTGCATAATTATTGGTGCCGATATTTCATTATCACTCATTATTTCAATTACAAAATACAAAGTTGGATCCAAATCTTTCATAATAAACATACTAGAACCAGAATTAGGATTTATGAGTAATCCCTCATTGTTTTTACTCTCATCATCCGAAAAATTTAATGCTGCTTTTTCAAAAGTTATTTTTCCATCAGAAATCTGCTTTGCAATATCCTCAATTTCTGATTTCAGCTCCATAAGTTGAGTGGAAGAAACTTTTGGTTTTAAAAGAATATGTCGCACATTTATCTGCTCTCCCCTTCTTTCTATCAGTTGAATGATATGATAACCAAATTCACTTTTAATAATATCAGAAAGTTCATCTCCTTTTAGCTTATAAGCTGCCGCTTCAAATGCTGGGACCAAATCGCCCCTCCCTACAAAACCTAATTCTCCTCCATTTTTTGCAGAACCAGGATCGTCAGAATAAAGGGTAGCTAATACCTTAAAATCTTCGCCTTTTATTATCCTCTCTTTAAAAGTTTCTAATTTATTT
Organism: uncultured Flavobacteriales bacterium; assembly: GCA_913047525.1. The sequence continues at coordinate 1,277 of CAJWUS010000007.1, forward strand.
TTTATCCTTTCTTTTTCCTCAACTGAAATTTCTGGCTTTAAAACTATTTGGGAAATTTCAACTTCTGCCTCAACCGTAGGGAGGCTGTCTTTTGCTAAATTGTTAAAATAGGTTTTTACTTCTGAAGGAGTAACTTTCACTCCAGCAGTAATACCTACTTGCATTCTTTGTGAAAGTAATTGATCGTTTATTAAATCTCGAAATTCTGATTTTATCTCAATAATAGATCTTCCATAAAACTCTTCTAATTTTTCTTTGCTCCCCACTTGTCCTACAAAATAACGGATTCTTTTTTCCAATTCACTCTCAATTTCTTGTTCCGATATTTCCAAGCTGTCAATTTTTGCTTGGTTTAGAAGCAGTTTCTGATACAATAAATCTTCAATAATCCTACATTTTATCTCGCCTCCATTTGTATACCCTTGCGTTAAATATTGTTGGTATTGGGCCTCAATATCAGAGGTGAGAATAATTTCATTTCCAATTATTGCTTCTACGCCATCAATCACTTTTTGGCAGTAGATCTTACTGCTAAGAAGCAAAAGTGCTATAAGGATATGTTTTTTCATTGATGTATTTTAATTTTATTTGTTGAAATTGCTTTCTGATATAACTTATCTTCTAAATCTTTCAGAAACAACAATTTATTTCTATTTAAAATTATTTCTCTAATTTTTTCTTGCACCAAACTTAACGGACTTCTTCTGCCTTTTATTTGATATCCATGAATAAATAAAAAATATTTGCTACTATCAGCAGTATAGCTGTAATATTTATTATTACTTAGATAATAGGTTGAATTCTTCACTTCCATTGGCAACTTGTCGGCAAACTTAGAAAAATAAACCCATTTGGATTCGTCTAAATGATAGTCAGCAGCAAATTGTCTGCAATACTCTAGTAAATCTTCTTTATCTTCCTCTTTGTTTGAACGAAATAATTTGCGTAACAAATCTAATTTTGGAGCATCAAAAGCCGTTTTTACATATCTTCCTTTAAATATATTTTCTTTTAATTCCAACTCATCTAAATTCTTATCATAATAATTTTGAATTTCTGCTTTTGTAACAACAGTATCAAAATTTTGCTTTATCAACTCTTGCTGATAGGCATAAATAAGTAGTGAATTTCTATAATCGTCAATTCTATCTTCTACATCCTTGAGAGCATCCGTCAGATTCATTTCGGCTTGCGCTACCAAAAGCTGTTTTTTTATCCAACTATCGATATAACTTTGTACAAATGCGGCACTATCGGTTTTATCCTCAGGAAGAGAGTTACTTATTTCAGAAAAATACAAATCTTTATCGTACAAACTAACCAACAACTTATCATCAGAAGACAAGCCATTGCAAGCCATAAAAAATAATGCAGTACAATAAAAGAAAAGATAGTGTTTCACTTTCAAAACCATTTACTTATTGGATTAAAGAATGGAGAACCTGAGTATTAACCCTTACCTGATACTTTTCTTCTAACTCATATAACCATTGCTTTTCCAAGAAATCCTGATAATCTGAAATAACTTTACCTTTTGTTTCTGAAAGCTCTTTTTGTTGTGGAGGAATTAATGCTAAAATATCTACAATGATTATAGAACCATCTTTGCCTTTAATATTTTTACTTATACCAATATTCATACCAGCTTCATCTACATAATCATTCTCATGTTTAGAATATTTTTTTCCTAAAATTTGAAGGTTTAATGGCGAGTCATAATTTACCTTTTTTAGCACATCTTCATCAGTCAAATACAGCATTCTGTGTCGTTTTTTTATTTGACGTAAAGTTTTTTTGGCTACTTCCTCGTCAATACAAGTATATATTTTTGCTTCCACCCTTTTTCCCCACATATAATTTTCTTTATTGTTGTTAAAGAATGTTTGTAATCCTAAAGTGTCCTTTATAGCTTTTGTCCAAACTTTATCATCCATTAAATCGAAAAGAAGAATCCCATCCGTATATTCTTGCAAAAGAGCTTTAAATTCTGGATACTTTTTCTCTAATCTGCTGTTTTCATAACTCAGACAACTCTCACTTACAAAAGCTTTATACAAGTCATTAAAATAAGTTTGATAATTATCTTTTACCTGCATTTGATTTGCCAGAATAAATGCAATAAAATCAGCTTGGGTATAATAATTTGCATCTAAAACAAACAGATTCCTTCTGAGTAAATTTGTTTTTTCGGAAGCCCATTTTCCTTTAGACAAACTCTCATCAATGTATTTTGAAATTTCGTTTAATCTGTTGCTGTATTGCTTAAAATTATACTCTTTTTTAATTTTACTAATTAGTGCCTTATCTCGCAAAGCATTTCTGGAATCTTGATTGACTTTCTTTTTTAAATTATCTTTTACATCCTCAAAGGTAGGAATAGGTTTTTTTTCTAAGAGCTTGACTACATGCCAACCGAAAGGAGTCTTAAAAACAGTACTAGTCTCACCGATAGTTTGTAATGAAAAGGAGGCATTCTCAAATTCCTTCACCATCTTTCCTACGCCAAACCAAGGGATATTCCCCCCTTTTACAGCTGTGGCTCTATCCTCTGAAAACTGTTTAGCTAAGTCGCTAAAATCCTCTCCATTTTTTAGTTTTGTGGCAATCTCCTCAATCTTAGTTTTACTAATATTAATCGCTTCCTCTGAAGCGTCTTTTGCTAATTTAAACATGATGTGTGCTACCTTCACCTCTCCAATTGCCTTCCTTTTATCATTCACTTTTATAAGATGATAACCATACTTTGTTCTAACTGGCTTAGATATTTTCCCTATTTCTGTATTATATGCCGCATTCTCGAAAGGATAAACCATCATAAAAACAGTAAAATAACCTAAACTTCCTCCATTATTTATAGCTGATTTGTCATCAGAATATTGCTTGGCTGCATGATAGAAGTCCATTCCTTTAAGGATTTTATTCCGAATATCTGTTGCTTTTTTATATGCTTTTAGTGTGTCGGTAGGAGTTGATTTCTCATCTATTGCAAATAAAATATGGCTTGCATTTACATCTTCTTGCATTCGCTCGTATGCCTCTTCTATTAATTTTTCATCAAATTGACTGTCACTCAAATAAGGCTTTGCCAATTGATTCCTGTACATGGCGAGTTCATTTACAAATGCAGTAATAGTATCGTATTTTAGCTCTTTTGCTTCTTTTACTTTCAAACGAAAATTAATAAATAGTTGCATATAGTCATTCAAATACTCCTTGGTAATGGTAGAATCATTGTGATTATTTTTTAAGAATATCGCTTTAAACTCATCAAGAGTGATGTTATCTTCTCCAACACTTAGAATTACTTCATTGTTTTGTGCAAAAGACAAAGAACAAAAAAGACCAATACAAAATACTAACACATTTTTTTTCATGCTTATTTTATTTTTAAATTTATTTTCGACTATAATTTGGAGCTTCCCTTGTTATAGTTACATCATGAGGATGGCTTTCCGTAACTCCTGAGGCTGTAATTTTTATGAATCTAGCTTTTGCTAAATCTGTTATGTTTTTAGCGCCACAATAACCCATTCCAGCCCTTAATCCTCCAATCATTTGATGTATTACTTCTGATAAAGTACCTTTATAAGCTACTCTACCAACAATCCCTTCTGGCACTAATTTCTTTGGATCATTTTCAGTAGTTTGAAAATATCTGTCCTTTGAGCCATCCTGCATAGCATCCACTGAACCCATCCCGCGAAATGTTTTGAATTTTCTTCCCTCAAAAATAATAGTCTCACCAGGAGCTTCTTCCACTCCAGCAATTAAGGAGCCTAACATTACAGCACTAGAGCCTGCAACTAATGCTTTTACAATATCTCCAGAATACCTTATTCCTCCATCTGCAATTACAGGAATATTATTCTTTTTTGCTACCTCATTTACATCCAAAAGAGCAGTAAGTTGAGGAACCCCAATTCCTGCAATAATTCTTGTAGTACAAATTGAACCAGGACCAATTCCTACTTTTATGGCATCTGCACCAGCATCAATAAGATCTTTTGCCGCTTTTGCAGTAGCAATATTTCCTACCACAACATCCAATTTTGGGTAGTCCGATTTTATTTTCTTTAACAAATCAATTACTCCTTTTGAATGTCCATGAGCTGTATCAATAATAATTGCATCAACTGATACTTTTACTAATGCTGCAATCCTTTCAAAAACATCAGTAGTTACACCAACAGCCGCAACAACTCTTAATCTTCCATACTTATCTTTGCAAGCGTTAGGACGCATCCTGTTTTTAATAATGTCCTTAAAAGTAATTAGCCCAACTAGTTCATTATTTTTGTTTACTACTGGCAACTTTTCAATTTTGTTTTCTTGCAGAATGTGTTCCGCATTTTCTAAATCAGCAATTTCAGTAGTAATAATGTTATCAGTAGTCATGATTTGCTTAATCGGTAAGCTCAAATCTTTCTCGAATCTTAAATCTCTATTAGTTACTATGCCCACTAATTCATTTTTCTTATTTATAATTGGAATTCCTCCAATCTTAAATTCTTGCATGATATTCATAGCATCCCCTACCTTGGCTTCAACCAATAAAGTTATGGGATCTAAAATCATTCCACTTTCTGATCGTTTTACTTTTCTTACTTCATTTACCTGATTTTCGATACTCATGTTTTTGTGCAAAACACCAATACCACCTTCTTGGGCGATTGCGATAGCCATTCCTGCTTCTGTAACCGTATCCATTGCTGCAGAAACGATAGGAATATTTAACTTTATATTTTTGGTGAAATTTGTAGTTACACCCACAGTAGATGGCAATACTTCAGAATAATCTGGAACAACCAATACATCATCATAAGTAAGCCCTTCTGATATTTGTTTGTATTTTTCGGTCATATTCTGTTTTAAAAAATTGAGTGCAAAAATAAATAAAATATTAGTTCAGATTACAAAAAAAAGTCCCAAAAATGGGACTCTTATTTTTATATGATTTTTCTTATCTTATTAAACTTACAACATCTGTTTTTTCTGTAAGCATTCCTACTCCATTTATATATTGAACATGATAGACATAATTTCCATTCTGTGCAGGATTGCCTAAATAATTTCCATCCCATCCTTTGGAAGGATCGTTAGTTTGGAAAATTTCATGCCCCCATTTGTCAAAAATTGCAAAGGAATATCCAATCTCAGATACAAAAGAAGTTATTGGATGAAAAATTTCATTGTGTTCATCATCATTTGGCGTGAAAGTATTTGGAATAATTAGAATTGGAACTTGGGAAATACAACTTATATTAGATAAACTTCTTTCTACAAAACCATAAGGATTTGTATTTCCTTCCAAGGCCTCTACATAATAACAAAAACGACCATTCCCATCTGTAAATTCCACTACATCATCTAGATAAGAATAAGTATGACTTCCTCCTATGAAAGTAGCCAAAGCAATAGCAGAAAAATCTCCTCTATTTACCGAACGATAAAGATTGTACTGGACATCATTACCAAGCCAACCATCATAATTATTAAAGGTTAAATCATTAGTCATATCTTTATTTCCAATTGACTCTAATAATATGGATTGTGCAAAAGATGTATCTCCAGCAAATTGTATACTTCCTACAGAAAGCGTAATCCCACAGGTATCAACAGGATAAATCTGATAATTATAATAATGGGTAGAAGTACTTACTCCACCATCTGTATAACTGATATTTGGCTGTCCATTAAATGGAATATGGGCAATATCTACAAAATTATCTTCATCTCTTTTTGAGCGGAATACTCTATAATAATCAATCACAGCTGCATTATCAACATGACAATTTAGCTCAATAAAACCCGTTTCATGATTTACAGTTGCTTTTGTGATATAATTAAACTGAGGCTTTGGAAATAGATCCGCATTTATACTTATCACATTAGAATAGGAAGAGATAGTTGAATCGGAATTATAAGCCACTACAACCACATCATACACAGAGCCTGAAGCAATATTAGGTAAGGTATAATTATTCGAACCGATAGTAAATCTTTCTTCTGTATTTACAGTTCCTCCAGATTCCGTATTTTCTGTAATCATTACTTTGTAATGGCTTAAATTCCCCACCATGTTATTATAATCATTCCAATTGAAATAAATACTGTATTCGCATACATCTAAAACTGAAGATAAATAAATAGAGTTATGATTTAAGGATGTTCCACTTGCATTATAACAACTATCTAAAGCACGAACTCTGAAGGTTTCCGATTTATCGTTTGCACTAGATGTATTATAAGTATAAGTTGTATTTGCGATACCATCTACAGTATCGATTGTAATCCAAGCACCAAACTCATCTAATATATATATTACATAAGCATCAACATCAGTAGAAGAGCTAGTCCAATTAATTTCAGATTTTCCTCCAGTAACTGTTACAACATCTATTACTGGTGTATTTGGACTAATTGTATCTTGTAAATTAGCGCCATCAATAGAAGAATTGGATACACATCCACTTGCATCATCTAAAGAAACATAAAATCCTTGATAAGAGTTACAAGTTTGTGCTGGAAACTGGAAATTAGTATCTGCCGTAGCCCCAACATTTGCCCATCCCCCACTTCCATCTGAAGCAAAAATGGTATAAATTCCTGCTGAAGTAGTAAGTGCTGGAATATGAATTTGATTCCAAAACAAATCTCCAATAGTTGAAGAAGCGATAGGAGTTACATCCAATTTTATGGTTTTTAAAGTATCAGAAGGATCGGATACTCCTGCACAATCTGATTCAGAAGTTAGGTAATAATAAACTGATGAATTATTTGCTCCAGCTCCACTATGAGTATATGTTTTACTCGGATAGACAACTGTGTCTAAAAGTGTAAAGGGGCCATTAGGAGTTCCGGAAGAATAAATATTATAAATAGTAGAAGATTGAGCAGTCAGCAAATGTTCCCAACTAAGCAATACATCTCCATTTGGATCTACTGAAACACACCTTATATCAGGTGGGTTATCAGTTGGGGCTGCCACTACTTCTACCGAAATTGTTGCAATAGCAATAGCAGGTGCTGGACAAAAATCATCATATACTTTAATTAAGAAAGTATATAGATTAGATGTTATATTACATCCTACATTGGAAGCGATATGAGCACAATTGGTTTGCCATTCAAAAATACCATCAACAGTGGTTGGTGCTGAGAAAGGCGGAACAAGTCCTACCCCATTATTAAAGGTTGCACAAGGAGGATTTAAACACAAAGAAGTATTAATATAATCAGAAGAAAACTGAGCACCAGAAACTTCCAATGTTAAATCCTGTGGGGAACCGTTAGCATAAATATCATTATCAGTTCCTGTAATATTAAAGGTTACAAGATCGCCTGCATACACAGTTGTGTTATATTGAGTCCCTCCATTAAAAGGAGGATTTACTACTGGTTTGTTATTCGGGGCACCACCAACCATACTTGGACAAGCAATAAGAATTACTTGTATCTCCCTAAATACTTCTGCTACTAACTGCCCACATTTATATGAGCTTACCTTTATACAGGTTACAAAGTTTCCTGATGTTACTGAATTATAAGAGATCTCCCCTGTTGTAGGGTCTAATGTTGGATTTCCTGGTATTTGACTATTAATTGTATAAGGAGCCAAAAATGGAATAATACCTGGTGCTCCTGGAACATATCCGTTATCGATAGGGTCGCCCCAAGAATAAACGATTTCGTCTAGCTCAGGGTCAGAGGCATTATGGGAATATGAAAAAGGATAGCCAGTGCAAATAATTGTTTTTGGCTGTTCATTAAACTGAGGAGAAGAATCGAAACAAGGGGATGTATTCTCTGGAGTTGCATTTGGAGGAATAGTATAAGGATACATTATAGCCCTAAGGGTAAAACCATAAGTATCAGGATTAAGAATATTCACAATAGCTGCATTCCTACAGCAACTACCCCAATAAAAATGCCATCCGGTAGCTGGTGGTATACCAGGTAAATTCACGGGTTGCGACTGATATATCCATTCTTCTACAGACCCTTGTTGAGGATTTAAACAATCCATTTGCGGATTTCCACTATTGGTAGGATCGCATGCTGGAGAAATATCTGTATTAGAAATCCAGTCTAACTGTATGGAAGAAATGATAGGATGATTTGTGGTTAAGTTTATCGGATTTGTACTTAAATTCACCCCATTACAGTCTCTATACACTTTCATGGTAAAAATATACATACCGGAAGTCGCTACTCCTGGCTTAATACATTCCCAAGTTACTTCCCCACCCATTAAATGGGAAGCTTTGGTTTGCGTGAAAGATAGTGTAAATAATAACAGAAGTAAAAGTGTTTTTTTCATCTTTATGCGATTTAATTTTTACAAATTTAGCAATAATTATGTTTCCTACAATGGTAGGCTGTAAATAACTTATTCACTCAACACCTTAATAAACGCTAAAAATTAGATAAGGTTTCTTGAATAAAATTAGTAATTCATTCATTAATAATCAAAATTATTTAGATTGTTTTTAACCCTTTTAAAGCCCTCAGTCAATTCTTCCATTATTTCTTGTACCGATTTTATCTCATTTATCTGTGCAGATACTTGCCCAATTTCTAATTCCCCCTCAATCAAATCGCCCTCAAAAATTCCTTTTTTTGCCCTACCTCTTCCAAGCAATATTTTCAACTCTTCTGGAGTTGATCCTTTTTTATAAGCATCAAATATTTTGGTATAAAAAGGATTCTTCAAAAGCCGAACGGGAGCCAATTCTTTTAAGGTAACAATAGTGTCATTTTCTACTGCATCAACAATTGCTTTTTTGAAATTAATATGGGCAGAACTCTCTTTGGATGCTGCAAACCTGCTTCCAATTTGTACTCCCTCTGCCCCCAATGCAAAAGCAGCTAATATAGCCTCTCCACTTCCAATTCCACCAGCTGCAATTATTGGAATATTAATTTCTTTTTTTACAAGTGGAATCAAGCATATTGTTGTTATTTCATCTTTTCCGTTATGTCCTCCCGCTTCAAATCCTTCTACTACAATAGCATCCACTCCTTCATTTACCGCTTTTTCGGCAAAACGCAAATTAGGCACTACATGTACTACTTTTATGCCTTTCTCTTTTAAAACAGAGGTGTATTTGGCAGGATTTCCAGCTGAAGTGAAAACAATTTTCACCTCTTGCTTTATAATAACATTAATGTGCTCTTCAATTTTTGGATAAAGAAGTGCCATATTTACACCGAAAGGTTTATCTGTGGCTTTTTTACATTTTGTGATATGCTCATCCAAAACATCAGGATACATTGATGCTGAGCCAATTAGCCCTAATCCTCCGGCATTACTTACAGCTGATGCCAACCTCCAGCCACTACACCAAAGCATCCCGCCTTGAATGATTGGATATTTTATTCCAAAAAGTTCTTTTACTCTATTCATAAATATTTACATTTGTTGCGTTACGAAAATAGAAATAAAAGCGAATAAAGAAATGAAAAAAGATCAAGAAATTTTTGATTTAATACAGCAGGAACATCAGAGGCAAAAAAATGGGATTGAATTAATTGCCTCCGAAAACTTTGTAAGTGAGCAGGTAATGATGGCAATAGGCACATGCCTTACCAACAAATATGCGGAAGGATATCCAAAGAAGAGATATTATGGTGGCTGTGAAGTGGTAGATAAAGTAGAGCAGTTAGCTATTGATAGAGCAAAAGAATTATTTGGTGTGGAGTATGTAAATGTGCAGCCACATTCTGGTTCTCAGGCAAATGCTGCTGTAATGCTCGCTTGCCTTAATCCAGGAGATAAAATTTTGGGTTTTAACCTCTCGCATGGAGGGCATTTAACCCACGGCTCCCCAGTTAATTTTTCAGGTAAATTATATAGTACCTCTTTTTATAGTGTAGAAGAGGAAAGTGGCAAAGTAGATTACGAAAAATTAGAACAAGTAGCATTAGAGAAAAAACCAAAACTAATTATTTGTGGTGCATCTGCCTATTCACAGGATTGGGATTATAAAAGATTTAGAGAGATTGCAGATAAAGTTGATACATTACTTATGGCAGATATTGCACATCCTGCTGGGCTAATAGCAGCAAAATTATTGAACAACCCAGCTCCTCATTGCCACATACTTACCACAACTACGCATAAAACCCTTAGAGGACCAAGAGGAGGAATGATTATGATGGGAAAAGATTTTGAAAATCCCTGGAGGATAACTACTCCAAAAGGGAAAGTCAGAATGATGTCTACAATACTGAATTCTGCCGTTTTCCCGGGTTCACAAGGCGGACCATTAGAACACGTAATTGCAGCAAAAGCAATAGCTTTTGGGGAAGCACTTCATCCATCATTCAAAGAATATAGCCAACAAGTAATTAAAAATGCACAATTGATGGCGCAATGCTTTATTGATAAAGGATATAAAGTAATTTCAGGAGGAACCCAGAATCATTGTATGCTAATTGATTTGAGAAGTAAAAATGTAACGGGAAAAGATGCTGAAAACGCATTGGTTAAAGCCGACATCACTCTCAACAAAAACATGGTTCCTTTTGATACACAATCGCCTTTTATCACATCCGGCATACGAATTGGCACACCAGCTATTACTACAAGGGGAATAAAAGAGGAAACTATTGCACAAATTGTTGATTTGATTGATGATGTAATCATGGATTTTGAGAACGAAACAACTATCAATTCCGTAAAACAGAAAGTAAATAATTTGATGAAAGAATATCCGATATTTGCTTATTAATTCACAATGTTTAATGGTAAAAAAGATTGACATAGAAAAAGAAAATAGGGAAATCCTAAACAAGTACAGGGCTTTGTTACGGGCTTGTAAGGATAAAACGAACACTACGGACAAAAAAGATATCCGCAAGGCATTCAACTTAGCTATGGAGGCCCATAAAAGAGTTCGTAGAAAATCGGGAGAACCATTTATTTACCATCCAATAGCGGTGGCACATATTGCTGCAAAGGAAATTGGTTTAGGAACCACATCTATTATTTGTGCTCTTATGCATGATGTGGTTGAAGATACGGATTATACTCTGGAAGATATCGATCGTATTTTTGGAAGTAAAGTAGCAAGGATTATTGATGGGCTTACCAAAATTGAGGATATGTTTGACAAAAATCTTTCCTTGCAACAAGAAAATTTTAGAAAGATGTTACTCACTCTTTCGGATGATGTAAGAGTGATACTGATAAAATTGGCTGATCGATTACATAATATGCGCACATTGGGTGCAATGACAAAACCTAAACAGCTAAAAATTGCATCCGAAACACTTTATCTTTATGCCCCTCTTGCCCATCGATTAGGGCTTTATTCCATTAAAACAGAGCTAGAAGATTTAGGATTAAAATTTACAAAATCTGAAGTTTATAAAGCCATCTCCTTAAACTTAAATGAGACTAAAAAAGAAAGAACAAAATACATTAATAAGTTTACCCAGCCCATTAAGGAGACTTTAAAAGAAGAAAAAATAAAGTGCAGTATAAAGGGACGGCCAAAGTCCATTTTTTCTATCCGCAATAAAATGAAACAGCAACATTTAAAGTTTGATGAAGTTTTCGATTTGTTTGCCATACGTATTATAATTGACTCCAAGCCAGAAAAAGAGAAAGCCGATTGTTGGAAAGTTTATTCAGTAGTTTCAGATTATTATAAACCAAACCCTGACCGATTGAGAGACTGGATATCAACCCCAAAAACCAATGGCTATGAATCCTTACATACTACCGTAATGGGACATGATGGAAAATGGGTGGAAGTGCAGATAAGAAGCAAAAGAATGGATGAGATTGCCGAGCAAGGATATGCTGCACATTGGAAATATAAGAATAATGATACAAATGCAAAGGATAGTAGTTTAGATGGTTGGATAAACAAAATAAGAGATTTATTGGAAAATCCAGAATCGAATGCAGTTGATTTTATTGACGATTTTAAACTCAATCTTTTCTCTGGTGAAATTTATGTTTTCACCCCTGCTGGCGATTTAAAAACATTACCTAAGAGTGCTACCGCACTTGATTTTGCATTTGAGATTCATACTGAAGTAGGTAGAACTTGTTTGGGTGTGAAAGTAAATGGAAAATTGGTACCACTAAGTCATGTACTAAAAAGTGGCGATCAAGTAGAAGTGATTACTTCCAAAAAACAAATTCCTAAAAAAGGTTGGTTACAATTTGTAGTTACCGCAAGAGCAAAATCTAAAATAAAAACTTCCCTTAAAGAAGACAAAAAGTTAATTGGAAAAGAAGGAAGGGAAAAGTTAGAAAGAAAACTAAAACAGCTGAAAATAAAATTGGATGAAAAAGTAGAAACAGAATTGGTTAGATATTTCCAGATTGGTGATAGCTTAGAACTGTTTTATAGAATTGGAACAGGAGTTATAAGTAATAATGAGTTAATAGATTTTGCAAGATCTAGAACTATTGGCTGGTATACTTCTATTAAAAATAAGATAAAAAGGAGCCCGAAATCAAAAACAATACAGCAAGAAGATAAAATTATTGTTTTCGGAGAAAATGATGAGGTTTTTAATTATATATTATCCAAATGTTGCAATCCAATTCCTGGAGATGAAATATTTGGTTTTACTACTGTGGAAGAAGGTGTAAAAGTACACCGAGCAACTTGCCCTAATGCCATTGAGATGCGTTCCAACTATGATTACCGCCTCCTTATTGCAAGGTGGGTAAGTAAGGATAGCATAAACTTTACTGCCTACCTTACTATCAAGGGAATTGATAGAATTGGACTGATGAATAATGTTACAAAAGTGATTTCATCCCAAATGAATGTGAATATGAAAGCGGTAAATATAAAAAGTAATGATGGGCTGTTTGAGGGCAAAATTACTTTGAAGATTCACAATGTTAGTTTCCTTAATTCTTTAATAAAAAAATTGAAGAACATTGATGGGTTGCAGACTATTGAAAGAAGTTATAAACTTGACTAATTTTTTAATGCAAAGCGTTATAAATTTATTATTTTTGGAACTTTCATTTTGAAAATGCCAAAAGAAAAAACCATAGATATTGTTTCTCAGATATTCACTGAATATTTGATGGAAAACAAGCACAGAAAAACCCCTGAACGATACGCTATCCTAAATGAAATTTACGCTCATGAAGGTCATTTTGATATTGAATCAATGTATATTCAAATGAAAAATAAAAATTATAGGGTAAGTCGTGCCACTCTGTATAATACACTTGATTTATTAATAGCTTCCCGTTTAATCAGAAGGCACCAATTCGGAAAAGCACAGGCTCAATACGAAAAATCCTTTCATAATAAACAGCACGATCATTTGGTGTGCAACTCTTGCCAAGAAGTTTTAGAATTTTGCGATCCAAGAATTCAGGAAATAAAGAATTTTATTGAAGAAAATTTACATTTTAAAATTAATCGACACGCACTTAACTTTTATGGCATTTGCCAAAAGTGTCAAGAGAAACAAAAAAACAAAAAATAATTATGGCAGTAGATGTTCTTTTAGGACTACAATGGGGAGATGAAGGAAAAGGAAAAATTGTAGATGTACTCACTACAAATTATGATATTATCGCACGCTTTCAAGGGGGGCCAAATGCAGGACACACCCTAGAATTTGATGGAATAAAACATGTATTACACACTATCCCTTCAGGTATTTTTCATAAAGGAACAATAAACATTATCGGAAATGGAGTAGTGATTGACCCCATTATTTTTGAAAACGAAATAAAGGAGATCGATAAATTGAATGTAGAAATGTCTGAGCTTTTTATATCGAAAAGAGCACATCTAATTTTGCCAACCCATAAGCTTTTGGATGCTGCAAGTGAGAAGGCAAAAGGAAAAAATAAAATTGGATCTACTCTTAAAGGAATAGGACCGACTTATATGGATAAAACTGGAAGAAACGGACTTAGAGTTGGAGATATTTCGGTAAGTAATTTTAAAGAAAGATACGAAAAGCTAAAACACAAGCACATCCAAATTCTTAACTTTTACGATTTTGAATATGATTTAAGTGAGCTAGAATCAAAATGGTTTGCATCTTTGGATACAATCAGAAAATTTGAGCATATTGAGAGTGAACACTATTTGCATAATGCCATAAAAGAAGGAAAAAATATTTTGGCAGAAGGAGCGCAAGGCACCTTATTAGATATCGATTTTGGATCTTATCCCTTTGTTACTTCTTCCAATACTATAGCGGCTGGCGCTTGCACTGGTTTGGGAATTGCTCCAAATAAAATGGAGGATGTTTTCGGAATTTTCAAGGCATACTGCACAAGAGTTGGAAGTGGCCCTTTCCCTACCGAACTTTTTGATGAAGCGGGGGCACATATGGGAAAAGTGGGAAATGAATTTGGCGCTACAACAGGCCGAGCAAGAAGGTGTGGTTGGATAGATTTACCGGCTCTTAAATACGCAATTAATATAAATGGCGTTACTAAACTCATGATGATGAAGGGAGATGTACTTTCTGGGATTGATAAGATAAAAGTTTGTACCCATTATAATTTTAATGGACAGAAAATTGACTATTTTCCATTTGAATCCAATGATGGACTAACACCTGTTTTTCAGGAATTGGAAGGATGGAAAGAAGATTTGATGAATTTGGAAAAACTGGAAGATGCTCCACAAGCTCTCCATGATTACATCTCTTATTTGGAGAGGGAATTAGAAACGCCAATTACTATTGTATCGGTGGGACCTGACAGAAAACAAACTTTTTTCAAATAGTTGAAAAAAATCCTTTTTATACTGCCACTCTTTTTGTGCAGTTTTTTCATAACTAATGCACAAAAGCAAATTGAGATTATTCATGCGGATGATTTTATTTTCAATAACAACAAACATCCAGATTACGGAAAATTAATTGGGAATGTATCTTTCAAACATGAAGGAGCAATAATGCAATGCGATAGTGCTTATCAGTATAAAAACAATAGAATGGATGCCTTTGGGCATATCAAAATAAATCAAGGGGACACCCTTAAATTATACGGGAAACAACTTATTTATGATGGAAATATTAGTCAAGCTATTATTAAGTATAATGTAAAATTGGTAGACAAACACATGCAACTTACTACTGAGCAAATCTATTATGATTTAGCGAAAGACATAGCTAGTTATCCAACAAAAGGAGAAATAAAAGATGGGAATAACAATTTAGTTTCAGACAAAGGAAGTTATCATTCCAATCTCCATTTGTTTTATTTTAAGGGGAATGTAGAGGTGATTAACAAAGATTATATCATGAGAACCGATACAATGTTGTACAACTCTAAAACGAAAGTTAGTTTCTTTCAAGGGCCGACAACCATCACATCAGAGGAGAATATAATTTATTGTGAAAATGGCTGGTGCAATACAGAAAGTAATATTTCTCAGTTTCAGAAAAATGCAAGTATCACACATCAGGATTTTATTTTAAAAGGAGATAGTATTTATTATGATAGAAATAATGGTTACGGAAAAGCCATCCGTAATATCAACCTAATTGATACAGTTAATAATTTATTTATTAGTGGTGATTTGGGTAAGTATTTTGAAGAAACAGGAAATGCCATAGTTACCAAAAATACCCTTTTGAATTTAATAACTGAACAAGACACCCTCTTTGTGCATGCCGATACCTTAAAAAGCACAAAAACAGAAAACAAAAGAGAGATAACTGCCTATAATAATGTAAAGTGCTACAAAACCGATATGCAAGCCAAATGTGATTCTCTTTCCTATAATCTGCAGGACTCTACCATTGAACTCTTTAGAAACCCCATAATTTGGAGCGATAAGTTTCAAATTACTGCCGATAGCATTCTCCTTTTGGTAAGTCGCGGAAAAATAAAAAGAATGTTTTTACAGCAAAACCCAATGATAATTTCTAAAGAAGATCCCCTGCATTACAACCAGATAAAAGGAAAAATAATGACTGGATTTTTTAAGAAAAATAAATTACACAAGATAGTGGTTATTGGAAATGGGCAAACCATCTTCTTAGCACAAAACAACAATAAAAAAAATATTGGTATTAACACAACTGACTGCTCTGATATTACACTATTTTTTAAGGAAAATGAATTGGATGGCATTAACTTCCATACTAAACCAGCCGCCATTATGCACCCCATGGATAAAATTGAGGAAAAAGACAAACTCTTAAAGGGGTTCTTGTGGAGAGGTGCTGAACAACCAAAAAAGAAAGCTGATATTTTTAATGAATAATCTTAAAAGAAGTTCTTCTATTTATTCTTCTTCCATTTTCTGATTCGTTTGGCGCAAGAGGTTTGCTTTCCCCATAGCCTTTATAGCTTAATCTATTTTCAGCAATGTTGTTTTGTGTAAGGTAATTATATACCGCAATAGCTCTATTTTTTGATAGAATCTGATTTTCTTTTGCTTTCCCTACATTATCGGTATGTCCCTCTATTACTATTTTAATTTTCGGATTTTTATTTAAGTAATCAATAAGAGTATTAAGTTCCGTAAAAGATATTTCATCCAGATCATAGGAATTGTTTGCAAACTGCACATTTCTTAGGATGACCTCTTCTCCTTGTTTTTGAGTGATTATTTCTAATTCTAAATCGGAAATTTTAGTGGCTTGTTTTTCTTTTGGCAAGTCAAACCAAAAAATATCTTCCAATCCGTATCCGCTTTTATCGGATGCATAATAAGCTGTTTTTCCATCAGTTGCAACGATCAACGAATTTTCTACTTTATGTGTATTTATTGGATAACCCATATTTTCTGGCATGCTCCATTTTTGCTCTACATCTATTCTTCTGCTTACAAACAAATCAAAATCACCCAGACCAATATGCCCATCAGAAGCAAAGTAAAGTGTAAGATTGTCAGCATGCAAAAAAGGAGACATTTCATTGTATTGCGTATTGATTGTTGAGCCAGCATTAAAAGGTCTTCCAAAACCATTTTCGCTTATCTCAGAAATCCAAATGTCCTTTCCGCCAAAACCTCCCATGCGATTGCTTACAAAATACAAATACTTCCCATCGGGAGAAAAACAACCTTGAGTATCCCAATTTTTACTATTCACGCTTTCCATATTAAAAGCTTTCTCTTTTTCGGAAAGCTGGAGATACAAATCACAACTTCCTTTACTATCATCCCTATTGCATGCGGTAAAAACCAAAAACCTTCCATCAGACGAGATAGAAATTGCACCCTCATTAAAGGGGGTATTGATGCTGTTCATACTTTTTACTTTTTGCCAATTGTTTTCCTCATCCTTCTGGGAATAAAAGAAATCTTCTTGCAAATCCATTTCTCCTTTTACTTTTCTTGTTATCACAAATTGCTTGCCATCAGCCGAGATAAAAGGCAAATATTCTGCCATTTCAGAGTTGATATTCTCACCAATATTTTTTGGGTTGAAGTCCACAGGATTACTTATTGCTCCAATAGCAAACATACAATCCTGAATATGTTTCATCGCCTTTTTGTAAAAGGCGGCTTCTTTACTTTGGAAAGCTACAAATCTCTTAAAATGATACATAGCATTAGAGTACAAACCATTTTCAAAATATAAACCGCCTATTTTCTGCCACCATAATTGGTCGATAGGATTATCCTTCTCAAAACCTCTATAATAATTCGCAACTGCTAATTCAATATCCCCTTCTTCTTCATAAATTTTACCAAGTAATTGATAAGGTTTTTCCCAATCTACATTCTTCTGGATACACTTTCCAATGCTTTTTTTAGCTTTCTCTATATCTCCTTTATTGAAATAAGAGACGGCTTTATCGTAAGAGTTATAATCCTTTTTCTGAGAGAAAACAAGAGTTGGGATTATTAGTAATAGGAAAAGTATGTTTCTCATTTTACGGAAGATTCATGTATTTATGGCTTTGCAGGGAAACCTGCCAATCTATATTTTCCATAACAAAATCTGTAATCAGAGGCAGCACTTCATCCCTTTTGCCCCATTCGGGCTGCAGATACAATTTGCAAGAGGAAGAAACAAATTGTTTCTGCTGCTCAGCCCATTTCAAATCGTGTTTGTTTTGCACAATTATCTTTAACTCATTTGCCAATGGTTTTATTTCATCAAGGGGTTTCTGATTCTTTTTTGGCGAAAGACAAATCCAATCAAAACTTCCATTCATTGGATAAGTCCCAGAAGTTTCCAAATGCACTTGCAATCCTTTCTTTTTTAAGGATTTTGTTAAAAAATTCATATTCCACATCAATGGCTCTCCTCCTGTAATTACTACCGTATTTATTTTTGTTTCATCAATCTGTTTTACAATATCCTCTGCTTTAGTAAGCGGATGCAAATTGGCATCCCAACTTTCCTTTACATCACACCAATGACAACCCACATCACAACCGCCAATTCGTAAAAAATAAGCAGATTTTCCTGTATGAAAACCCTCCCCCTGAATGCTATAAAAGGCTTCCATTAAAGGTAAAAGTGTTCCTGCTTCTATTAGAAAATCCTCTGCAACATTCATAAAATTTAGGTTTTACTTTTTGCAGCAATGAGCGTATTTTTCAGAAGCATAGCAATGGTCATGGGACCAACACCACCAGGAACGGGAGTAATAAAAGAGCATTTATCTTTCACTGATTCAAAAGCGACATCACCCAAAAGTTTCCAGCCACTTTTTGTTTTATCGGACTTTACTCTTGTAATACCTACATCAATAATACAAACACCATTCTTTACCATATCTGATGTAACAAATTCAGCTTTACCTAAGGCTACTATTAAGATGTCAGCAGTTTCTGTAATTTCTTTCAGATTTTGAGTCCTACTATGAGTTAAAGTTACCGTGCAATTTCCGGGATAACTTTTTTGTGCCATCAAAATACTCATGGGTAAACCAACAATATTACTTCTGCCTACAATTACGCAATGTTTCCCTACAGTTTCTACTTTATGTCTCTCCAATAGTTCTAAAATTCCAGCAGGAGTCGCTGGTAAAAATGTTGGCGAATTCAAGGTCATTCTACCAATATTAGAAGGATGAAAACCATCTACATCCTTCTTAGGAGAAATCTCTTCAGTTACCTTCATTTCATCAATATGCTTTGGCAATGGAAGCTGTACAATTAAGCCATCTATATCCGAATTATTATTGATTTTTTCAATTTCAAGAAGTAATTCATCTTCTGAAACATCACTGTCAAAACGAATCAAAGTAGAGTCAATACCTGCCCTTTCACAAGCTTTTACTTTAGCATTTACATAGGTTTCACTTGCTCCATCAGATCCTACTAAAATTGCAGCTAAATGCGGTTTTTTACCACCTTTAGTAACTAGAGTAGTCACCTCAATTGCGATTTCTTCTTTTATATCATTAGCTGTTTTTTTTCCGTCAAGTAATTGCATAATTATAATATCACATCTTAGGCATACCGCCTTTTCCTTGCATCATTTGCATTATTTGTTTTCCACCACCTCCTTGCATCATCTTCATCATTTTTCCCATTTGGCCGAATTGCTTAATCAATTGGTTTACATCAACAACTGAAGTTCCGCTACCATCAGCAATTCTTTTCTTTCTACTACCGTTAAGTAATTTAGGGTTTTTACGTTCTTGCTTGGTCATAGAGTGGATAATAGATTCAATTCCTTTAAAAGCATCATCATCAATATCTACATCCTTAACAGCTTTCCCTATTCCAGGAATCATCCCCGCCAAATCCTTTATATTTCCCATCTTTTTTACTTGTTGAATTTGTTTTAAAAAATCATCAAAATCAAATTGATCTTTAGCAATTTTCTTCTGCACTTTCCTAGCTTCATCCTCATCAAATTGTTGTTGTGCACGTTCTACCAAAGAGATAACATCTCCCATTCCTAAGATACGACTTGCCATTCTATCGGGATGGAATTCATCCAATCCATCCATTTTTTCAGAGGTCCCAATAAATTTAATGGGTTTATCTACAACCGAGCGAATAGTTAAGGCCGCTCCTCCTCTAGTGTCCCCATCAAGTTTAGTAAGCACTACGCCATCATAATTTAGTTTATCGTTAAATACTTTTGCAGTATTCACCGCATCTTGCCCTGTCATCGAATCCACCACAAACAAAGTTTCATTAGGATTAGTTGCTGATTTTATTGCAGCAATCTCAGTCATCATTTTTTCATCCACGGCTAATCGCCCTGCCGTATCTACTATTACTACATTATGTCCATTGGCTTTAGCATGCTTTATTGCATTTCTGGAAATTTCAACTGGATTTTTACTTTCTCGGTCTTGAAAAACTTCTACTCCAACTTGCTCGGCCAACACAACAATCTGATCAATTGCAGCAGGACGGTACACATCACAAGCAACTAAAAGGGGGCGTTTGTTTTTTTTACTTTTCAATAATAATGCTAATTTTCCGGCAAAAGTTGTTTTACCACTTCCTTGCAAACCAGATATTAGAATTATAGTTGGCGAACCTTTTAAATTAATTTCTGACTGCTCGCTTCCCATCAATTTCGCTAGCTCATCTTGCATTATTTTGATTAAGAGATGACCAGGATTAATAGCGGTAAGCACTTTTTGCCCCATTGCTTTTTCTTTTACTTTAGCTGTAAAAGATTTTGCAGTTTTAAAATCCACATCAGCAGACAAAAGTGCCTTACGGATTTCTTTCATTGTTTGGGCTACATTAATTTCGGAAATACTGCCTTGCCCTTTTAATACTTTAAACGCCTTATCTAGTTTCTCTGATAAATTCTCAAACATTTCTTTAAGCTTTACTATATTATACAAATATAGTTTTTAATCACTAAACAACTACTCAATACAAATCAAAATGAAAAATTTTACCTTACCTCTGCTCCTACTTGCTCTTTAAAGGACTTCATTAATTTATCCATTACCTTATCCACATATTTATCGGTTAATGTTTTACTATCATCAGCCATTGTGAATGATAAGGCATA
This sequence comes from uncultured Flavobacteriales bacterium, assembly GCA_913047525.1. The sequence continues at coordinate 22,187 of CAJWUS010000007.1, forward strand.
AGATTTCTTACCCTCAGGAAGTTTCACTCCTTCATACACATCAAAAAGATTAACTGTCTTTAAGATTTTATTATTTGCTTGTTTGGCAATTTTACTTAATTCGTCAAAAGAAACTGATTTATCAACTAATAAAGAAAGGTCCCTTCTTACCTTTGGGAATCTTGAGACTTCTTGGTATTTTATTTTAGTATATCCTGCTAGTTCTAAAACTAAATCCCAATTGAAATCAGCAGCATAAACATCAGATTTAACATTAAATGCTTTGCAAAGATTTTTATCTAGTTTTCCAAAATAAACTAATCTATTTTTTTTGAACTTATACATCAATCCATCAACAAAACCGTGCGTACAAATTGCCTCTGATTTTAACTTCTTAACTCCCAATCTACTGAGGACATGCTCCACTTTTTCTTTAATGAAATAAAAATCTGCTTTATCAGATGAAGTATTCCAATTTTCAGATTCAACTTTACCGCTAACTAAAATTTGCAAGTGCTGATTCTCTTTATATCCTTCTTCTGTTTTATGATATGTTTTACCGAACTCATAAAACTTAACATCAGTATTTTTTCTGTTTTGATTGTAAGCAATATTCTCTAATCCGCTAAACTTTAAAGATTGACGCATTACATTTACATCCTGTGAGAAAGGGTTGAGAAGCTCAACATTTTGTGATGTATCTAATTCAGGAATAATAGCCGTGTAATCACCTTTAGTTAAGGAATTATTCATTACCTCATTGAATCCATTTGTAGATAATAAATCAGAAATAGTGTTTCTTAAATTCTCAGGGTTTACACTATCAGAATAAGAAATTGTAGTATTTAATTTAGTTGGCATTGCAACCGTATTAAAGCCATAAATTCTTAGAATTTCCTCAATTACATCTACTTCCCTTTGTACATCTGCACGAAAAGGAGGAATCAATAAACTTAAACCATCCTTAGTAGTATTAGTGATTTCAATTTCTAAATCAGTAAGAATTGACTTCACTACCCCCCTGTCAATCACTTCACCAATAAGCGCATCCATTTTAGCATAATTCAAATCAACCTTAAAATGCTCAATTTTACTTGGATAGATATCTGTAATTTCAGATGCGATTTTACCTCCTGCAATTTCAGTAATAAGTAATACTACACGCTTTAAAGCGTAAACAGTTATATTTGGGTCACAACCTCTTTCAAAACGGAAAGAAGCATCCGTACTCAGGTTATGTCTTTTTGCTGTTTTTCTAATACTTACCGGATTAAAATAAGCAGATTCCAAAAAGATGTCCTTTGTATTCTTAGTAACTCCAGCATGCAAACCACCAAATACTCCCGCAATGCACATTGGTTTTTTTACATTACATATCATTAAATCAGTAACTGAAAGCTTCCTTTCTATTTCATCCAAAGCGATAAACTTGGTATTGTTTTTTAAAGTAGTAACAACTATTTTATTTCCTTCAATTTTTGCAATATCAAAAGCGTGTAATGGTTGTCCTGTTTCATGCAATACATAATTAGTAGCATCTACAATATTATTGATGGGTGTTAAACCAATCGCTTTTAATCTATTTTGCAACCAATCAGGAGAATCAGCAACTGTTACTCCGCTAATACTTATTCCTGAATACCTTAGACATAAATCTGTATTTTTCACTTCAACAGCAATAGTTTTACTGGTATTAGCTATTTTAAAATTCTCTACTGATGGGCGACACATATTTAGTTTCTCTCCTTTATGATTGAGTACCGTAAGCAAATCACGAGCTACCCCAATATGACCCATAGCATCCGAACGATTGGGTGTAAGTCCAATTTCAAAAACAATATCTGATTCCAATTTAAAATACTTCCCAGCAGGAGTTCCTACTTTGGCTTTGGCATTCAATACCATAATTCCCTTATGCCCTTTTCCTAAACCCAACTCATCCTCAGCACAAATCATTCCCATTGAAACTTCTCCTCTTATCTTTCCTTTTTTAATTTTAAAAGATTCGTTACCATCATAAAGCAAAGTGCCAATAGTGGCGACTGGGACTTTTTGGCCTACAGCTACATTGGGGGCACCACAAACAATTTGTAAATCGTCATCTGCTCCAACATCAACAGTTGTTAGGCTTAATCTGTCGGCATTAGGATGCTGCACTTTAGTTATAACCTCTCCAATCACAACTCCTTTTAAGCCCCCTTTTATGCTTTCTACCTCCTGAGTACCTTCTACTTCTAAACCAATATCGGTTAAAAGCTGAGCTATCTCATTAGGAGATTGTTTTAAAAGTAAATACTGATTAAGCCAATTATATGATATTTTCATCTAACTATTGTAATGTAGACAAAAATAGAAAATTGAATAACAAAAAATTAATTTTGATTAAAACTTTCTTAACTTCTCAGAATTAAACATAAACGGGAGCAAGTCTGTCACTGAATTTGCAATCAGTACTTCATCATTAGTGGGATGTAAAAGCAGTCGTATATTTTGTCCTTGTTTTTGCTGGTATTCTGCCATTACTTGACGGCATGCCCCACATGGGCTAACCACATCATCAATTTCAAAAGTTTTGGACTTTGCGGAAATAGCAATGGTTTTAATAGCGACTTCTGGATATTTTGCGCCAGCATAAAACAGAGCTACTCTTTCGGCACATAGCCCCGAAGGATAAGCCACATTTTCCTGATTACTTCCATTAATAATCTCTCCATTTTCTAGCAAAACACTTGCCCCAACCAAAAAACCAGAATAAGGGGCGTAAGCATTGGAATATGCATTTTTTGCTTTTTCAATTAGTTCTTGTTCTGAAATATCTAGTTCGTTAAAATTTGCTTTTACAAAGGTTATCTCTATTTTTTTTTCTTTCATAATATGTTAAAAATCATAAGATAATTTTCCTTCAAAAATAAACAAAGTTTCAGGATTATTGGCATAAAACTCTTGCTGAATTCTATATGCTATTTCAGCATCCAAATCTTTTGTAATAGGATGAGAAATGCCAAAAGCATATCGTAATTTATCTACTAGTATACTTTCAATATTTAGGAAATATTCTATTGCAAATGATGGTTCTAATTTTGTTTTT
>CAJWUS010000008.1 GCA_913047525.1 uncultured Flavobacteriales bacterium
ATGTTTCTAAACAATTGCAAAGATCTTTTAAAAAGTCTGGAATAAAAATTATGACAAAATCTACTGTAGAAAAAGTAGATACTTCTGGAACGGGATGTAAGGTATTAGTAAAAACTAAAAAAGGAGAAGAAATAATTGAGTGTGATGTAGTTTTATCAGCTGTTGGAATCACAGCTAATATCGAGAATATAGGACTGGAAGAAGTAGGAATTAAAACCGATAGAGGCAGGATTTTAGTTGATGACTTTTACCAGACAAATGTAAATGGATACTATGCAATTGGTGATGTACTACCAACTCATGCTCTTGCTCATGTTGCTTCTGCTGAGGGAATTACTTGTGTAGAAAAAATTGCAGGACACAGCCCTGAGCCAATTGATTACGGAAATATTCCAGGGTGTACTTATGCTAGCCCGGAGATTGCATCAGTTGGTATGACTGAAACTGCTGCAAAAGAAGCTGGATATGAAATCAAAGTTGGAAAATTTCCTTTTACAGCATCAGGAAAAGCATCTACTGCAGGACATAAAGATGGTTTTGTAAAAGTTATTTTTGACGCTAAATATGGAGAGTGGTTAGGTTGTCATATGGTAGGGTGTAATGTTACGGAAATGATTGCTGAGGCAGTAGTTGCTCGTAAATTAGAGACTACAGGACAAGAGGTGTTAAAAGCTATTCATCCGCATCCAACAATGAGTGAAGCTGTTATGGAAGCAGTTGCTGATGCTTATGATGAGGTAATACACATATAAGTTGCTAGTTATTAGATGAAAGTCCACCAATTTGGTGGGCTTTTTTTGTTTATTATTTTTTTACTAAATTTGGCAAAACAAGAAATTATGAGCTTAGAAAAATTTTGTCAAAGTTGTATGCTTCCTAAGGATCATGAAATGTTTGAAAAAGGAACAGAACAAGATGGGACTGAAAATGGAAGCTATTGTAAACTTTGTTATGTAGAAGGTGAGTTTACTCAGCAAGAGACTATTAAATCAGCAAAAGATATGCAAAGCTTTGTGAAAGGCGTGTTGAAAAAACAAGGTGTAGGAAAAGTCAGAAGATGGTTTTACACTATTGGAATTCCAAGGTTGGAAAGATGGAATAAGAATTAAATTTATTTTTTAATAATATTATTGTAAGAATCTGTGAATTCAAAATCAAATTTAAAGAGATTGGTTTCTGTGGATAAAAGTAGCACTACATCAAACTTTTTTAATTCTTTTTTTACATTTATATCCTCAACTTTACTGCTATGATTTTTTCTGTTGGGTTTTATCTCCTTATTATAGTACCAAAATTCTGTATTACTAAATAATTTATTCATCAAAACAGAATTAGTTAAGCCATAGCCATAACTATCTCCAATGATTAAGAGTTTTGGTTTTTCTGTATCTATTGTATCTTTAAAAATATAATATGGTTTTGGCATTTTATAATAGTTATACTCAAAAAAGAGATTCATAGCATCACTAATATCTCTGTCTGATTTTAATAAATTATCAGGATATTCTATTTTGCTAAAATCAAAATCTGGAATGTTAATACTTCTTTTTTGCTCAATATATTTTGTGATGGAATCAAACGCTAGGGCAACACCGAGTTCTCCCCAGTGAATTCCCCCTTTTGGGAACAAAGGATGTTTACTTTTTTTCTTGTATTGAATGAAAGAGGAGTTGATGTCAATAAAATCTACATCTAATTCTTCACACTTTTTTACATAACATAAGTAGTTAGATAAAGTTTTTGTAGTAGTGTCATATTGAGATGGGAAAAATTCAGGAAAATAAGATGCTTTTCCTGGCGCAAAAACGATTATCAAATTAATGCTATCTTTTTTTAGTTCATTCTGTATATTCTGTATTCTTTTAACTTTTTCTGTAATTTTATTTTCTCCAATAAAACTATAACCCATATAATCTCTTATGTACCCTCCTTCAAACAGATAATTATCTTTACCAATTTGCACGTCTTTTGCATTTGTTTTTTTGAAAAAACTGTATTGAATTTGATTAAAAATTCTCACTAATGTAGGCCTAAATCCAATGTATGCTTCAAAATAATTGGTATACTCTTCTTGGTATTTTCCATTTAACCAGTATGAAATGGTTATGGTATTAGGTTTTGGAGATAGCTCAAAACTTCCTTGTAGCGGTTTTTCGTTTGAAAATGAAAAGCAGATTTGTAATATCGGAATAAATAACATCCCTAATATCAATAATAATAGCCCTATTTTAATTTGTTTTTTCATTAAAACCTAAAATATATAAAAGGATTAAATCCAGAAGAAGTAATTGAACTTATGCATAATAACAGAAGTGACAAAGAAATAATTGTCATTAGAACATATCCTTTAATTGAATACTTATCATTAAAAAACAAAGTGTCTTGCCATTGTTTCCCAAACTTAAATAGGGTAATAAATGCAAAAGCAACAGCTATAATTAATATTACTATAAATTCTCTATCAATATAAGATGCTATTTCATTTGGCGTGAAAACAAACATTTTTTTCACAAAGTATTTTACTTGATATAATGAATCTGCTCTGAACAATACCCATCCTAATATGGTGATAAAAAATGTGATAAAGATGCTAGGGTATTTCCCTATTTTCTTGTAGAAGTTTAATAAAAGAAGTTTTTCCAAAATCAAAAATATCCCATGATATGCACCCCAGAAAACAAAACACCAAGCTGCACCATGCCAAAGACCAGAAATTAAGAAAACAAACCATAGATTGAAATACAATTTATTTTTTGAATTCACTCTATTCCCACCCAAAGGAATGTAGAGATAGTCTTTCATCCAGCTACCAAGTGTCATGTGCCATCTTCTCCAAAATTCTGTAATACTTTGGGATACATAAGGATTATTAAAATTTTCAGGAAACTTAAAGCCAAGTACTCTACCTAATCCTATTGCCATATCAGAATAACCAGAAAAATCATAATAAATCTGGAATGTATATGCCAAGATGCCCAACCAAGCAATAGAGGTAGTAAGGTCACCTTCTCCCATAGCAAAAACCCTATCCGCTTCTACTCCCAAAACATTGGCTATCAGCACTTTTTTTGCTAATCCTATCCCAAAACGGAAAAGACCTAATAACTTATTGTCAATACTTTCTAGGGCTTCTCTGTTTTCAATTTGGTCGGCAATTTGATTAAAACGAACAATTGGCCCCGCAATCATTTGTGGAAACATCATGATATACACTAAATATTGCTGAGGATTCTTTAATGGCTTATGCACTTTTCTGAATACATCTATTGAATAAGTTAGTGTTTGGAAAGTATAAAACGATATGCCTATTGGGAGCGCAACAGAAGTCCATTTCATATTATTCGCGCCAAATGAACTCAATAAGCCATTTAGATTTTCAACAAAGAAATTGGCGTATTTGAAATAAATAAGTAATCCCAAATTAATAGATATAGATAAAGTTAGTAGAAGGAGTTTACTTCTCTTAATCTGAGACTTATGCATAGCATTAATGATGTAAAAGTCTATAATTACCGAACCAACAACTACAAAAACAAATTTTGGGGCACCCCAAGAATAAAAAAACAAACTAGCAAGTAAGAGAACCCAATTTTTAAATTTTACGGAAACAAGATGATAAACAAGCAGGAATATTGGCAGAAAGTATAAAAGAAATAAACTACTACTAAATATCATCTTTTAAAAACAAGGGAAGTCAAATGAATTTCTTGTTGTTTACAAATTCAATATTTCAGATTCATCTTCCAATGTGTCTGCCCATTGTTTTGCTTCTGACTGAGAAAAATAAGGGCCTAAATATACCCTATAAATTTGTTCATTCGAGTTCGAGACAGAAGGCAGAAAGAAATAATTAGCCGCATAGCCCTCCGTAATTTTTTGTTCTACTAAGGATTTTGCTAAACTTTCATCTCCAAAGGAGGACAATAAAATAAGATGTTTTGCCGCTCCAAAATCAAGGGAATATTGTAATGGTACTACAATATCTTCTGGAAGTATTTGCTCAGAAATCTTACTTTTCTCTGGAAGAAGTGAATTGAAGTCAAAGTTTGTGTAAAGATAATATCCGCCACCCACTAAAAATCCAAGAATTAAAAGTCTTATAAAAGTTTTGGATGGAAAGCCAAATGATTTTTTCTCTTTCTCTTCTTCTGCAGGGATAACATCCTCATCTGAACTTTGTGTGGCTTTAGGATTGTAAGTAGGATAAGTAGGGGTGTTTTCAACTCTTGGCGGTTGCTCTTGTCTTACTTCTTGTTTGTTTTTTATCTGCCCGAGTCGCTCTTGAAGAATTCTTAACCTTTGTTCATTGTCATAGTGTTCCATAATGTATTTTTATTTGAGTTTGTAAATATATTATTTATTAAGCGTGTTTTCAATAGTAATCTCAAAAAGTTCTGAAAGTTTATATCCGGCCTGCTTTGCTTGTTTAGGAATGATACTTTCTGTTGATAGTCCTGGAATGGTATTTATTTCTATAAGATATGGCTTTTCTTTCATAATAATATAGTCTATTCTCACAATCCCTTTTAGGCCTAATTTTTGGTAAACTTCTTTGGTTATTTTCTGCACATTTTCTGTTTCTTTCCTGCTAATTCTGGCAGGAGTGATTTCATCAGATAGTCCTTTGTATTTTGCCTCATAGTCAAAAAAGTCATTATGACTTACAATTTCGGTAACTGGCAAAACTTCTATCTTTTTATGAGTGAAAATGCCACAACTAACTTCTGTTCCGTTAATAAATTGTTCAATGAGTACATGATTATCATGTTCTAATGCGAGATGAATAGCCTTTTCTAAATCTGCAATTTCAAATACTTTACTAATACCAAAACTAGATCCTGCACTATTTGGTTTCACAAAGCAGGGTAGCCCCACTTTCTCGATAATTAATTCAGTATTAATATTTTCTCCTTTTTGGTAAAATGTAGATTTTGCACATAGAAAGCCCATTTTAGAAAGCTCTTGGTTACACTGATTTTTATCAAAAGTAAGGGAAGATTGTGCCACCCCACAAGAAGTGTAAGCTAATCCAATTTCATCAAAATAAGTTTGTAATTCTCCATTTTCGGCGGGAGGACCGTGCAAAGCCATAAAAGCCAAATCAAAAGAAATTTTCTTGTTTCCCATAATACATGAAAAATCTTTTTTATCCATTTTCAATCGTGTATCATCTATTATTGCCTCCCATTTGTCTTCTTTTAGATGAATGATGATTGCATTAAATATCTCTTTATTAAGATTAGCTTCTACTACTTTAGCTGATTGCAGAGATATTTCGTGTTCTGCAGAGTTTCCCCCTGTTATAATGGCGATTGTTTTCATCTTTATTTACTAACAGCAAAAGTAAAATATTTATTGTATTAAATAATATCGTACTAAGGCTGCATAATTTTTATATTTGTATCTCGTTTAGCTATTAAATTTTTACCAAATTGGAGCCGGATAAACAAAATAAAACTTCATTTCTAGCAATTTTCAAAAATAGAGTTTTCTACAAGCAATTAGTTTATGCCATTTTTACTATGCTGCTTTGTTTTTTCCTTTGGTTAGAATATATTGATTTCTACACTTTGCATGATGAATATATTGTTTTGCCCGATTTTTATGGTGTGCATATCAGTGATTTAGATTCTGTTTGTCATGAGCTTGATTTACGATATGTTATTATTGATTCGTTATTTAATAAAAAAGTAGAGAAAGGAACTATTTTAGAGCAAGACCCAATAGTGGGTACAAAAGTGAAAGAAAACAGAAGAGTTTATTTTACCATTAATGCTCTGCAAAACAAAATTGTAACTTTTCCTTATATTACTGATTTGTCATTAAGGCAAGCAGTAAGGAAGTTAGAAAACTTGGGTTTGGTGGTGGGAAATTTGGAATACAAACCTGATTTGGCACGTAATGTGGTATTAAGTCAGAAAGTAAATGGGATTAAAATAAAAGCAGGGCAAGAGCTTTTTGTTGGTACTGCTGTGGATTTAGTAATTGGAAGCGGACCAAGTGATAAAACAACAACTATTCCTAATTTGATGGGGCTTACAATGCAAAAAGCACAAACAGAAATTAAGGTTGCCTCCTTAAATTTAGGTGCAGTAATTTTTGATGAGGGTATTAGTGATTCCTCTGCAGCTATGGTTTACAGGCAAAATCCGAAAGTAAATGAAAAAAGAAAAGTAAAATTAGGAACTTCAATAGATATATATCTGCAATGAGAAAAGTTTGGATTGTTATTTTGATGATGGGTTTTTTTGTTTTGCAAGCTCAAGAACATATTTCGGTTTTGGAGAGCAATCCTTTACTGCAAACAAAACAAAAACAAATTCTAAAAATGCGAATGGCTTCTGCTGTTGCTTTGCCTTTTTTAGATGATTTTTCTTACAACTCTTATTTTCCTGATAATTTGCTTTGGGAAGATAGTGCGGTTTTTATCAATCGATCTTATCCTATAAATCCTGTTACAATTGGAGTGGCTACTTTTGATGGATTAGATGCCAATGGAATGGCTTATGATATTTCGGCTTCTACTCAAGCACAAAGAGCAGATTCCCTCACTTCCAGAGCCATTGATTTATCGGTAGTGGACTCTGCTTATTTGCTATTTTATTATCAATCAGAAGGTTTGGGAGATAATCCGCAAACAGAGGACTCTTTGGTGTTGGAATTTTTGACAGGAGTAGATACGGCTGGCTTTCCTGTTTGGAAACATATTTGGAGTATTCCCGGACAAACTACTCAAGAATTTCAAAGGATGGAATTCAATATTAAAGGAGCTAATTATTTGCATGCTGGCTTTCGTTTTCGTTTTAGAAATTATGCAACATTATCAGGGAATTATGACCATTGGCATATCGATTATGTGAAGGTAGATGAATATTCTGCTGGGCAAATTCCAGATTTGAATGATGTGGCTTTTGTATATGAAAATCCGAAACTCTTAAAAAGATACAGAGAAATGCCTTTGGTACAATATCAGGAAAATACGGCTGGTGAATTAAGGGATACTTTGGATATTATTTTACGAAATAATAATGCCGGCCTAAGTGTAGATTATAAATATGATGTTTATGAAAATAGCAATCAAATAGAACATTATCCTTATTTAGGAAATCTTAGCTCTACAAGGAATGTGCAGGTAAATATTTATGATTCTATAGGAAATTTTTCATTTGTACAACCTCCTATTTTTTTGAGCGACACAATCTTTAAATCAACTACAAGCGATAGTGCTACTTTCATTTTTAAAAATGTAATAAAAACATCTCCATCCGATAATAAAAATAATGATACGCTCACCCATTCTCAGAAATTCAATTCCCATTTTGCTTATGATGATGGAGTTGCAGAATTTGCTTATGGCATCAATGTACAAGGGGCAAAAATGGCCTATCAGTTTGAACTTAACAAAGCCGATAGTTTGCGAATTATTCAAATTTACTTTGCGCCAATGCAAAATAATGTAAGCAATATCAATTTTGATTTGGTTGTTTGGGATGATAATAATGGAGTGCCAGGAAATATTATTCATAGAGATAGTGTTTATCCGATCTATGAGGAAAGAATAAAATTTCATAATTATTATTTAAGTAAAGCTATCGGTTTAGATGGTATCTTTTATGTTGGTATCGAGCAGACCACAAATGACATGTTAAATGTAGGTTTGGATAGAAATTCCCCTTCCAATAATTATATGTTTTACAATGTTGGTGGAGGATGGAATTATTCTCAATTTCCTGGAGCTTGGATGATTCGCCCTGTACTTAGAACAACTCCTATTATTTCATCTGTAAATACTGAAATAAGCCAAAATGAGATTAAAATATTCCCAAATCCATTCTCTGATTTTACTACTATTTTGTTAAATAGTGAAGGAAAAAATACAATTCAACTTTTCGATATTAGCGGAAGGTTATTAAGTGAATTTGTAGTGAATGAAAACAGTTTCCAGTTTTTTAAAAACAATCTAAAATCTGGAGTATTTCTTTTTCAGATTCAGAATAAGAAAGGTGTTTTTCGTAAGAAATTAGTTATTCAGTAATGGAGGAAAAAGACAAACTTTTCGAGCACTATAAATTTATAGCTGACAAAGGGCAATCTCCTTTGCGAGTAGATAAATTCCTGATAAATTTTATTGAACACGCCACACGAACCAAAATTCAAAAAGCCGCATCAGAGGGAAATATTAAGGTAAATGGCAATGTGGTGAAATCCAATTATAAAGTAAAAGCTGGAGATGTAGTAACAGTAGAATATTCTTCTCCTAAAAAGAAATTTGAGTTAATTCCTGAAGATGTTCCATTAAACATTGTATATGAAGATGATGATTTCCTTATTGTAAATAAGGATGCTGGAATGGTGGTACATCCAGGTTTTGGTAATTATTCTGGCACTTTGGTAAATGCTTTGGCTTTTCATTTCAAGAATTTACCAAATATGGGGGATGAAGATCGTCCTGGTTTAGTGCATAGAATTGATAAAAATACTTCTGGAATTTTGGTGATTGCTAAAACAGAGAAAAGCATAACTATTTTAGCGAAAAAATTTGCTGACAGAGAACTCAATAGAAAATATATAGCCCTTGTATGGGGAGATGTAAAAGAAGATAGAGGTACTATTACAGGGCATATAGGTAGAAGTTTAAAAAACAGAAAAGTAATGACTGTTTTCACAGAAGGAGATTTTGGAAAACATGCGGTAACGCACTATAAAGTTTTAGAGCGTTTTGGCTATACTACTTTGGTGGAGTGCAAATTAGAAACAGGAAGAACTCATCAGATAAGAGTGCATTTCAAACAGCTTGGACATCCGCTATTTAATGATGAAGAGTATGGCGGAAATCAAATTTTAAAAGGAACTACCTTTACCAAATATAAACAATTTGTCCTTAATTGTTTCAAAATTTGCCAAAGGCAAGCACTACATGCAAAATCGCTTGGATTTGCTCATCCTGCAACTGGCAAAGAAGTAAATTTTGATTCCGAATTAGCAGAAGATATGCAACTGCTAATTGAAAAGTGGAGGGGATATGCTAAGCATCAGAAAGAAGATTAGACATAATCTTTCATAGTATTATAAAGCGTATCTCTTTCAATAGGATGGCGTTTTACTTGTTTAATTAAAGCTACAATTTCCTTAGTGGTCATTTTTGGGTTTTGGTCCTTTGCACCAGCCATGGAATAAATTTTGGTGGTATCATCAATAGTGCCATCAATATCGTTTACGCCAAAAGCTAAAAGAGTTTGAGCCGATTCTTTCCCGATCATGGGCCAATATGCTTTGATGTGTTTGAAGTTATCCAAATAAATTCTGGCGATTGCATACATTCGCATATCCGTAATAGTAGAAGTTTCCTCAATATGCGACATTTGGTTGTTTTTATTTCTAAATTTAAGAGGGATAAAAGCGTTAAATTTACCCGTTTTATCTTGCAAATTTCTTAATCTACTCATGTGGTCAATGATGTGCTTGGGTTTTTCAATATGGCCATAAAGTATGGTAGCGTTGGATGACATACCCAAACTATGTGCCACTTCATGGATTTCAAGCCACGCATTTGTGCTGCATTTATCTTCACAAATTTCATTTCGCACTTTTTCATCAAATATTTCTCCACCTCCACCAGGCAAACTGCCTTGCCCTGCATTTTTCAATATTTCCAAACCCTCTTTATAGCTTACTTTTGCTTTTCTGCAAATGTATTCCAACTCCACAGCAGTAAATGCCTTAATATGAATATTGGGTCTTAGTTTTTTTATTTCTTTTATCAGATTTGCAAAAAAATCCAATCCCATTTTAGGATGCACCCCACCTACAATGTGCACTTCTGTAATATCTTTTGGCGCATTTTTTAGGATATCAAGCATCTGTTTTTCAGAGTATTCCCATGCTTCTTCTTTTTTGCTTAACAAACGAGAATAGGAGCAGAATTTGCAATCAAAAACACAAATATTGGTTGGCTCAATATGGATATTTTTATTGAAATAAGTATTATTGCCGTGCAGTCGTTCTCTTATTTGGTTAGCTAAAGTTCCAAGCAAAGAAACAGAGCCGTTTTCAAAAAGAAAAAGTGCTTCTTTATCAGAAATTCTTTTTTTATTTTCTATTTTTTCTACAATACTTACTAAATTCTTAGGAAGTAATTCTGCCGTGATACAGGAGGTCTTCATTATTCAGATAAAAGGATTTTTTTGGTACTTCTTCCTTTGTCCGTATCAATAATAGCAAAATAAATTCCTTTAGGTAAAGAGGATAAATTAAGAGAGAAAATATCATTTTGAATATTTTCAGCTTTAACAACTTGTTCTCCTAAAACATTCTGAATTATAATAGAATTTATTTTAATATTCATAGCAAATTTAAAATTAATTATCCCATTTGTAGGATTAGGATATATGCTTATCAAATTTTCATGTAGCATATCATTTATTCCAGAAATCATGCAGCCATTAGATGTTTTCAGTGCTTCTCTTCCTCCTTGCCCGGTGGATGCGTTCATGGTGTAATCCATCACATTTATTTGCTTATGAGAAAACATCCAAGTAGTAAAGGCGTACGACATATAATTTTCATCCATATCTAACACGTCAGAAGTAAAGGAATTTGAGAATTGAGAGTCATCACAAGTATTATTATTAGTGCCAGAATTTACATTTCCCCAATAAATATCTTTTTGTGCAGGCGTATCATCCACATATCCTCCTGATGAAGAGTTGTCATTATCGCAACAAATCGTATTTCCTTGTGCATCTGTTTGCTCGCAAAAGGTGTGTTTTAGTCCTAAATAATGACCAATTTCGTGTGTTGGGGTTCTGCCATCATTTTGTGAAGTAGAGGCCGCATTTCCTACTGTGCCAAAATAAGCGTAATCTACTACAAGCCCATCTTTCCATGCCGTCCAAGCTTGCGATTGCTGTCCTGGTAAATAGGCATAACCAAGGGTTTGTCCTCCCTGTGAATTGGTTAAATTACAAACCCAAACATTCAAATATTTCAGCGCATTCCATCCATCTTTTCCGCCAGTTGCTGTTCTTTTCATGGCATTGGAATCTGTATTATCATCTGCATCAAAAGATGTTTTTGAAGTGGATGTTCTTGTTACTCCTGTTGTTGCATTTCCATTTTCATCTGTTGTTGCTAAGCAGAATTCTAATTCGCAATCTCCCGAATAGCTTGTAAAAGTATTTCTTGGAGGACTAGGAAATTCTGGATTCATCTTTCTATAATCTTCATTCAATATTCTAATTGCATCATCAATTTGTATTTGCGGAATATTGGTTCCAATTCCTAAATTATGAGATTGCTTATGTACTACATGCACCACAACAGGAATAGTGATAACTGTATTTTCAGAATTTGAATTATTTTTCAACCACTCTTCTAATCCATTAAAATAACTCTCTACTATGTTCTTATATTGAGGATTTGTCTGCATTTCATACTCCATAAGATGGGAAGTTGCACATTTTTTAATATTTCTTTCTTGTGCTTTTGTAAAAAATGCTATCATTAGCAATCCTATTATTATTGATTTTTTCATCTTAATTTTGAATAATTAATTTTTTAGTTATACGAGAGTTCTTAGTTGTAATGTTCAAATAATATACTCCATTTTTCTGGTTACTTAGGTCAATTTTTGTAGTTTCAAAAATTTCTTGTTTTAAAACCAATTTTCCTAGGGGATTAAAAATTTTTGCATAATTAGAAATATTTTTTGAGTATTGAGGGTAATAGACATAAAATATTCCATTTGTAGGATTTGGGAAAATTTCTAATATATTTCCTGGAATTTGAATATTACTTAAAGCAGAAATACAAAAAGTAGCAGTGTCAGAAAAAGTAAAAGGGGCACTACTTGCTAAAATACTATTATCTATTTCCTTTTTAATAGAAAACATTCCATTTCCATAATTGCAACAGAAACCATCACCATAAGTATCTGAGATTACAAAATAATAACAACCATCTTGCAAACAGTATTCAAGTTGATAAAGGCTGTTGCTCGAAAGAGAGTCACCCTGATCAATTAAAGTATAATTAGCGTCAAAGAGTTGCCAAGAAGTTTCCTGTCCGTAATTGTCCGTAACTAATTTCAAATTTATTTTATTTCCGTATTGAGTAGAGAAAGAGGTGGTCTTTGTATCGTTTTGCAAATTAATGTCGGTAGAATTATTCGGATTTAAAGTATTTGCACTAAAAGTGTGTTGCGTGCCACTTGCAGGAATTCCAGCTAAATAAATTGTATCCGTTTCATTTTGGGCAAGGGCTCCATTCCATACTTGAAATTGCTCACTTCCGCCATCCACAGAATATTTTATAGTGGCCACAAAAAGAGTGTCCGTGCTATAATTCTTAATCACTACTTTTGGGTAAACAGGGCTTGCACATTCTACCAATTGCGTATTTGGATTAATTATTGCTATTATTCCAGCATCTGCATTTGGAATAGTAAATGGCTGACAACCCAATGAAGAAATCAAGCCAAATCTATAAGTATTGATAGCAGCCATAGCTCTTGTTTTTTGTCCTTGGGTAAAAATATTCATACAAGCATCATCAGAATAGTCCATAAAATTCATAAACATATCTCCATTATTTGTGCAAGATGTTTGAGGATGGATTTTACAACCATAATTTGCTTGCTCTTGCTCAGGGGTGTCCGAAACGAAATCATCCCCACAACTATTGTCGCCCCAAACATGTAATAAACTCAGCCAATGCCCTACTTCATGGGTTGTAGTTCGCCCTTTATGATAAGGTTGGTTAACTGTTCCTATTGTGCCAAATCTTTCATAATCAATGACAATGCCATCTGTTTGGCTGTTCCCGCCAGAGGGAAATTGTGCCCATCCCATCACATTTCCGGCAATATCACACACCCAAATATTCAAATATCTATTGGTGTTCCACGCATTACTTCCTCCCATTTGGGTAAAGAAAATACTATCGCTATATAAAGGGATTTCAGGAAGATTAGTTTGTTTTCGGACTATACCATTGGCAGGAACTCCTAAATACCTTTTTGCCAGACAAAATTCGATTTGCATATCAGCAGCAAAGGGCAGAAAATCGAAAGGCGTATTGCTTGCATCTTGATTTAATCTTCTAAAATCTTCATTAAGCACATCAATTTGTGTTTGAATTTGAGCATCTGAAATATTCTCGGCATTGTTTTTGTAAACTACGTGCACCACCACCGGAATGGTAATGGCAGATGCTTTTACACTGGGATTATCTTTTATCCATTTTTGTATTTGAAGTTCTAAATCAGATTGGTTTATGATACTTTCAGGATGTTGTGTCTTAAAAAAGTCTAAACGATTTTGGGTTCCACAATTTCTTCCTTGCTGTGAGAAAGCGACAAAACTCCAAAAAGTAAAAATATAAATTAAAAGATTTTTCATTACTAAAATTAAAGAATGCAAATTTACGCCTTTATTTAAAAATGCTTAGTCTAATTGAAGTAGATATCTAATAAAACTCTATTTTCGGCCTAAAATTTTATGCTGTATGAAAATTGTTTTTGCTACCAACAATCATAACAAAATAGCTGAAATCAAGGATTTGCTTCCCTGTGAAATTCAAATTTTGAGTTTGAAAGAGATTAATTGTAATGATGAGCTTCCAGAAACGCAAAATACTTTGGAAGGAAATGCCGTGCAAAAAGCAGAATTTGTTTTTACAAATTACGGTTATAACTGCTTTGCTGATGATACTGGCTTGGAGGTTAAGGCTTTAAATAATGAGCCGGGCATTTATTCAGCTCGCTATGCTGGGGAACTATGTAGTCCGGAAGACAATATGCACAAAGCCCTTCAAAAGCTAGAGGGAGAAAACAATAGAGAAGCAAAATTCCGGACAGTAATAGCCCTTATTATAGATGGAAAAACATTACTATTTGAGGGAAAATGCAATGGAGAAATTACAAAAGAAAAAGCGGGCGAAAAGGGTTTTGGTTACGATCCTATTTTTAGACCATTAGGTCATAAAAAGACTTTTGCTGAAATGACAAAACAAGAAAAAGGTGCAATTAGCCACAGAGGAATTGCTACAAGAAAATTAGTTGAATTTTTGCAAAGGGTTTAGTTGCCAAAAACTTTTTTCAGTAGGGCAGAGGTTCTTTCTTTCGGATTTTCTCTTATGGCAATTTCTTGTTGAGCAAGCATAAAAAATAATCCACTTATCGCTTTTTCAGTTACATAAGTTTCCAATTCAGGATTTACTTTTTCTACAAATGGAATTTTGTTGTAAGTAGTCATTATGCTTTCCCAATGTTTTGTAGCATTTACTTTATCTAAAGAATTTTTAATAATTGGCTTGAAAGCATTTACAACTGCTGAATTTGTATTTCTGTTTAAGTAATCTGTTCCAGCAGTTTTATTTCCTTTTACAATGCCGATTGCATCTTTAATACTCATTTTTTTAATGGCACCCACAAATATTGGCTTTGCTAATACAGCTGCATCTTCTGCTGCTCGGTTGATGCTTAGTATTACCTCATCTACCTTTTTTTGCATACCTAGTTGTTTTAATTTGTCGGCAACTTTTGTAGCATTTTTTGGGAAAGGAATTTTTACTTTAGGATTACCAAAATACCCATTTCTTATTGAGAGTACGTTTACTCCTTTTTCTGTTCCTTTTTTTAGGGTTTCTTTTAAAGCATTAGCAGCTTCCTTTTCACTAAAAGAATCTCCTTTTATCAATTCTTTATTTACCTTTTCAGCTGCTTTTTTTAAATCTTTCCAGTTTTGGGCTTGTGTAAATAACGGTAAGCAAAGTAAAATTATTAGTAGTTTTTTCATGCCGCTATAAATAAAACATTGTAGGAAAATTGACTTTTATTGAATACTTATTAATTCAACAATAAATATTAAAGTTGCATTTGGGGGTATGCCAGCTTGAGGTATTCCTTTTTCGGCATAAGCTAATGTGCTAGGGATAGTTAATTTCCATTTATCCCCTACTTTCATTAATTGTAGCGCTTCCGTCCAACCAGGAATCACTCCATTTACTGGGAATGTAACAGGTTCTCCTCTGTTTATTGAGCTATCAAAAACTGTACTATCATTTAAACTTCCGTGATAATGCACTGTAACTTGATTCTCAGCAGTTGGATTTTCTTCTCCTTCACCATTTACTAAAACTTCATATTGCAGTCCGCTAGCAGTTGTTATTGTTTCCTCATTCACCTTTCTTGCATCTATCCAAATTTGTGCTACTGCAGTTATGGAGTCCTGCAATCTTAATTTTTCCGCTTCCAATTTATCTTGTAATGTCTTAAAATATTTTTCAAGTATTTTTTGGGACTGTTCTTGCGTTATCAAAAGAGAATCATCATTGAAAATATGTTTGATCCCCATGCTTACTGCATCTGCATTTATATCCTCAAGCCCTTGCCCTTGAAGTTGTAATGCATTGAAAGCTCCTAAACTATAACTTACGCTATCAAGTTCAGTTTCTAATTTTTGGGTAAAAGCATCATTCGGATTGCAAGCGGTAAGAGTAATTGCAGCTACTAAAATGCTTAGGTTAAATTTATTCATAATTTTTTTCTGCAAATATAAACTTTTACATTTTGGAAAATGTTTTAGAATTGCTTAATTTGTATATTAGCCCACTTTCTAAAAAAATAAGTATGAATATAATAAAAACATCCATTGAAGGACTTCTAGTAATTGAGCCAAAAATATTTTCAGATGATAGGGGTTATTTTTTTGAGAGTTGGAGTAAAGGGGCTTTCGAAAAAGAAGGATTAAACCTAAATTTTGTACAAGATAATCAGTCGTTTTCTGCAAAAGGTGTTTTAAGAGGCTTACATTTTCAAAATCCTCCTTTTGAACAAGGAAAATTGGTAAGAGTTATTAGTGGGGCTGCATTAGATGTTGCGATAGATATCCGAAAAAATTCCGCTACTTATGGGCAGTATTTTTCTGTTGTTTTAAATGGAGATAATAAGACCTCTTTCTGGATTCCACCAGGATTTGCCCATGGATTTATCACTTTAGAAGACGATACCATTTTTACTTATAAATGTACTGGGGTTTATAATAAAGAGTCAGAGGGTTCAATTGTTTGGAATGATAAAGATTTAAATATCGATTGGGGATGGGATAGTCCTATTGTGTCAGATAAAGACCAAGATTCTCCAAGCTTTTCTGATTTAAAAACTAATTTCTAAAAAATGAAAAACACCAATTCATTTGTTTCCTTTCTTGCAGTTTTATCTTTCTTTTTTCTATTGTTTTCCTATCCTACTAAAAAATTATCGGAAGACAAACTACACCAAAAACAATTTAATGAAAAATATAATATTTTTACCATTAGTAAGCCAGCTAATATGAATTTTTGTGGGGAAAAAGTAGATTTAAAATCAGAAGATATTTGGGAAAGAATGGATAAGGAATTACTGAAAAATATTTATTGGCAGTCCAACACTATGTTGTATTTGAAAAGAGCAAGTAAATTTTTCCAAATAATTGAGCCAATATTAAAAGCCAATAATATACCAGATGATTTTAAGTATCTAGCAGTAATTGAAAGTGGGTTAGAGGATGTGATTTCTCCTTCTGGTGCGGCAGGTTTCTGGCAAATCCTAAAAAGCACTGCTAAAGAATATGGTTTGGAAGTAAATACTGCAATTGATGAGCGATATAATCTTGAAAAATCAACCAAAGTGGCTTGTGAATATTTAAGGGAGGCTTTTGAGAAATTCGGCAGTTGGACTATGGCAGCGGCATCTTATAATAAAGGACAAAACGGTATTTCACGACTAATTGAGAAACAAGGCACCAATAATTATTACAATTTGCATTTAAATTCTGAAACTTCTAGATATGTTTTTAGAATTATAGCAGTAAAGGAAATTTTAGAAAATCCAAAACAATATGGTTTCATTTATCGGGAAAAAGATTTGTATGTAATGCCAAAATACAAAACTATTGAGATAGATTCTACTATTTCAGATTTAGCTGATTTTGCAACGGCAAATGGAACAAATTACAAACTCTTAAAGCAATTAAATCCTTGGCTCAGAAACACTACTTCTTTACCAGATAAATCTAGAAGGAGATACATTTTGAAAATACCAACTGATCCTTTACTTTTGATGTTTGACGATTTTGAAACTCCTGAACAGGAAAAATAAAAAATGACAAAGCAAGACAGTATTAATATTTATGGAGCAAGAGTCCATAACTTGAAAAACATTGATTTAGAAATTCCAAGAAACAAATTGGTGGTTTTTACAGGATTAAGTGGAAGTGGAAAATCATCTCTTGCTTTTGATACAATTCATGCAGAAGGACAAAGAAGATATTTAGAAACTTTTAATGCTTATGCCAGGCAGTTTTTGGGCAATATGGAACGCCCAGATGTAGACAAAATAACTGGTCTTAGTCCGGTTGTTGCCATAGAACAAAAAACTACCAATAAAAACCCGAGATCGACTGTTGGTACTATTACTGAAGTCTACGATTATTTACGCTTGCTTTATGCTCGTGTGGGAATTGCCTATTCCTACAAAACAGGCGAGAAAATGGTAAAATATACAGATAAACAAATCTTGCAACTCATCTTAAAAGAATTTAAAGGAAAATCCATCAGTATTTTAGCCCCAATTGTAAAAGCAAGGAAAGGACATTATAGGGAGCTTTTTGCACAAATTCTAAGAAAAGGATTTATCAGAGTTAGGGTAGATGAACAGATGATTGAAATAACTCCTGGGCTAAAATTAGACCGCTATAAAACCCATGATATTGAAATTGTAATTGACCGATTAAGAGTAAATAAGGATAATAAAAAAAGAATCCTAACATCTTTAATGCAGGCACTAAAAGACGGAGATGGCGTGATGATGATTCTGGAAAAGCAAACAAACTCTACACGATATTTCAGTAGAGACTTGATGTGCCATACAACTGGAATAGCATACAAAACCCCTGAACCTAATTCTTTTTCATTTAATTCTCCAAAAGGGGCTTGTAAGCATTGTAACGGAATAGGAACTTTAAAAGAAGTTGATGAAGAAAAGATAATTCCTAACAAATCAAAAAGCATCAATCAAGGGGCAATTGCGCCAATAGCTAACCGAAGATCGGATTGGATAACAAGGCAATTGGAAGTAATTGGTAAAAAATACAATTTTACATTAAGTACACCTATGTCAAAAATCAGTAAAGCTGGAATGCATGCTATTTTTTATGGAGAGACTGGCACTTTTTCTGTAAAATTAAAAAGAATTGGTGTGTCAAAAATATACAAATTACATTTTGATGGCATCTTTAATTTTATTAAAGAGCAAGCAAAGCTCGGTTATGTAAGATCGATTGAAAGATGGGCGAGTAATTATATGACAGATTTTATTTGCGATAACTGTGAGGGGAGTCGCTTAAACAAAGAATCTATGCATTATAAGGTGGGCGAATATAGTATTCATCAACTTACCGCTATGGATATTTCTGCTTTTTCCCTTTGGCTTGATATTATTGAGCAGCAACTAAATAATAATCAAAAGGTTATTGCTAAACACATCATTAAGGAATTAAAGAAAAGGGTGCGATTTATTTTGGATGTTGGTCTTTCCTATCTTTCATTAAATAGAAATTCAAAATCACTTTCTGGTGGGGAAGCCCAACGAATTCGTTTGGCTACTCAAATAGGGGCACAACTAACTAATGTGCTTTATATTTTAGATGAGCCAAGTATTGGTTTGCATCAGAAGGATAATAAAAAACTGATTAGTTCCTTAAAAAAATTGCGTGATATTGGCAACTCAATAATTGTTGTGGAGCATGATAAGGACATGATTGAATCTTCTGACTTTATTGTAGATTTAGGTCCGGAGGCAGGGATCCATGGAGGGGAAATTGTTGCAAAAGGGAACTTAAAAAAGATTCTAAAAAATAAAAATCTAACAGCCAGATACTTAAAAAAACAACTAAAAATAGAAGTGCCAAAAAGGAGAAAGGAAAATGGGAAAACTTTACAATTATTTGGGGCAAAAGGGCATAGCTTGAAATCGGTAGATTTAAAAATCCCATTAGGTGTTTTTGTTTGCGTTACTGGTGTTTCAGGAAGTGGAAAGTCTACCCTTATTAACGAAACACTTTATCCCATTCTCAATAAATATTTTTATAGAGGAGTAAAAACCCCTTTGCCATACGATAAAATAAAAGGGGTAGAAAATATTGACAAAGTGATTGAGGTGGACCAGTCCCCAATTGGCAGAACACCAAGGTCAAACCCAGCAACTTATACAGGTGTATTCTCCCATATCAGGAACTTATATGCCAATATGCCGGAATCAAAGATAAGAGGGTATAAAGTAGGGCGATACTCCTTTAATGTAAAAGGCGGAAGATGTGAAAATTGTGATGGGGCAGGATTAAAAACCATTGAAATGAATTTCTTACCTGATGTATTGGTTCATTGTGAGCTTTGTAATGGAAAGCGGTATAATCGGGAAACTTTGGAAATTAGATACAAAGGAAAATCGATTGCGGATGTATTAAGTATGACCATTAACCAATCGGTAGAATTTTTCAGATCCATTCCAGCTATTTACCGAAAAATAAAAACACTGCAAGATGTGGGTTTAGGTTATATTGCTTTGGGGCAATCCTCCACAACACTTTCTGGTGGGGAAGCACAAAGGATAAAATTGGCGGCAGAGTTTTCAAAAAAAAATACAGGAAAAACCTTTTATATTTTAGACGAACCAACTACTGGTTTGCATTTTCATGATGTAAAAGTTTTTTTGGATGTAATTCAGAAATTGGTAGATAAAGGGAATACGGTATTAATTATTGAACACAATATGGATGTGATAAAAGCGGCAGATTATATCATTGATATGGGGCCAGAGGGAGGTGCAAAAGGAGGCGAGATTATTTGTAACGGAATACCAGAAGAAATCGTAAAATGCAAGAAGAGTTTTACAGGAGAATATTTGAAAAGAGAATTGGCATAAGATCATTATATTTGTGATATATTAATTAAGAATATGAATAAACAAGAAAAAAAGATTAGAAGGGCATTTAAAGGAAAAAATTGGAATGCAATAAAAACATCCGATTCATGGCAAATATTTAGAATCATGTCGGAGTTTGTGGAAGGGTTTGATACCATGTCAAAAATAGGACCTTGTGTTTCTGTGTTTGGTTCAGCTAGAACAAAACCAAATAATGAATATTATAAACAAGCAGAAGAAATTGCATTTTTATTAACCCAAGCGGGTTATGGTGTAATTACTGGAGGAGGCCCTGGGATTATGGAAGCGGCAAATAAAGGAGCAAAAAGAGGTGCTGGAAAATCAGTTGGATTGAATATTGAATTACCATTTGAGCAATCTGCTAATTCTTATATTGATGCTGATAAACTCATTAACTTTGATTATTTCTTTGTTAGAAAAGTAATGTTTGTAAAATATGCACAAGGATTTATCGTATTACCTGGTGGAGTTGGCACTTTAGACGAATTATTTGAAGCAATTACACTTATACAAACTGGGAAAATCGGTAAATTCCCAATTGTACTAGTGGGCGAAACTTATTGGGAAGGGCTAATAGGCTGGATCAAGGAAACCATGCTAAGCAAAGAGAAAAATATCAGTCAGAAAGATTTGCATTTAATTAACATTGTTAATAGTCCAAAAGAAGCAGTAGTGATTATAGATGAGTTCTATAATAAATACACTTTAAAACCTAATTTTTAGAATATCTAATTCCTTTCTGATTTTTTTAGTATTTTTACGGCTGTAAAAAAAACTGACAATGAAAAAATTACTTTTCAGGCTTTTTGTAGCCACCCTTGTATTAAGTAGTATTAATTCTTTTGCTCAGGATGGACATCCTGATGATAAGGTAAAAGCTCCTTTCCAACCAATGCTTTCTTTTGGCACGGGCTCTTATCTTTTTAAAGGAGATATTGTAGGACCTCAAAAGAACTTTTTAATGGGTAATCAAGGATATCATTTTGGCGTAAGAATGAATTTAAGCAATAATCTGGACTTAACCTTTTTGTTAGGCAATGGTAGATTAAACGAAATAAATGATGTGGATACAACTTCTTTCAGCTCAGATGTAAAAACTGCTGGATTAGGCTTAAGGTATAGTTTCAATAATATTTCCAAGAATTCAAAACTAACCCCATTCTTATCCATTGGGGGAGAACTATTAAATTTCAAAACCGAAAGCCAAAAAACGGAAACTGCTATAGCTATTCCAATGGGAATTGGAGTAATGCTTGATGTTTCTGAAAGAATAGGATTGGATATGGGTGTGCGTTATCATTACACTCTTACTGATATGATTGATGGAGTGGAAGAAGGAGCAAGTGATAACTTTTTAGTTACCACTTTTACTATTCATTACGATTTATTTACCCCAAAACCAAAAAAAGCAAGACCATATTCTAACCAAAGGTTCTATGCGGAGGTG
>CAJWUS010000009.1 GCA_913047525.1 uncultured Flavobacteriales bacterium
TATGGACCAGATATTGTAACTTTATCTCCTTCTTTTAATCCGAATATATAAGAAGATGCAATACCTGGATTTATATCTGCCCATGTGTTTTTGTCTCTGTCAAATGGAGGAGCAGCAACCCTAACATTTAACATAATCTTTCTTCCTTCTGCAGGATAAGAAGCCATAGAATAAGCACGTGTTACATCATCCTCATTTTTCATTACTAAATGCCGTAAAGCATATGGTCCTTCTGCCCAGTCTTTTTCAAATTTATCTGGTTCACCTGGATGATCTTCAGGATGTGCTTTTATATCCATCTCAGAAAAAGGAACCTCACACTCAGGGATTTCAATCTGAATATATCCTCCTGCCTCATACGGCATATCTTCAGGAATTTCAACAACAAATTCCTTAATATAAGTTGCTAAATTGTAATTAGACACTACTACAGCTTCCCATTTCTTAACTCCAAATACTTCTTCTGGGATTGTAATTTCCATATCTTCTCTTACCTTTACCTGACAACCTAATCTCCAATTATCAGCAATTCTTTTACGACTAAAATGAGGTTCCTCAGTAGGAAGAATACCACCACCTCCACTATGAACTTGGCAAGTGCATTGAACGCAAGTACCACCTCCGCCACAAGCGGAAGGTAAAAAGATTCCCTCATTACTTAGAGTATTTAAAAGTGTACTTCCACCATCTACTTCAATTTCTTTCTCTCCATTTATTTTTATCTTAATCTTACCACTAGAAGACAATTTTGCTTTTACAAATAATAAAACTCCTACTAACGATAGGATTACTAGTAAAAATACTACTATACTACTTACAATTGTTGTTGTGCTTAATAATATCATTCTTTATTCTTCTTTCTGAATTATAATTTAATCCCCATAAAACTCATAAATGCTATTCCCATCAATCCTGTTATGATAAATGTGATTCCTAAACCTCTTAATGCTGGAGGTACATTTGAGTATCTAATTTTCTCACGGATAGCTGCAATACCTATAATTGCTAAGAACCAACCTACCCCAGAGCCTAATCCAAATACTGTTGCCTCCGTGATTGAGGTATAAGCTCTTTCTTGCATAAATAACGAACCTCCCAAAATAGCACAGTTTACAGCAATAAGAGGCAAAAAGATTCCTAGTGAACTATAAAGTGCAGGAGAGACTTTTTCTATTACCATCTCCACCAGTTGTACCATTGAAGCAATTACTGCAATAAACATAATAAAAGACAGAAAAGATAAATCAACTAAAGCTAAATCAGATGATAACCATACTAATGCCCCCTCTTTTAACACATAATTCTCTAATAAGTAATTTACAGGAACTGTAAAGCCTAATACAAAGATTACTGCAGCTCCCATACCTACTGATGTTTTTACTGTTTTTGATACAGCCAGATAGGAACACATACCTAAGAAATAGGCGAAAATCATATTGTCAATAAAAATTGACTTGATAAAAATATTTGCTAAATCTTGCATAATTTCGCTTATTTAGATTCTATTAATTTTTCGTTTTTTATGCGTTGAACCCAAATAACAATTCCAACGGTTATTAGTGCCATTGGTGGTAGAATCATCATTCCATTATTTTCATAACCGTAATTGTAAAGTTCCAATTTTTCCAAAACAGGATAGCCATACAAAGTGCCTGAACCCAAAAGCTCTCTGAAAAAAGCGACTACTATCAAAATCCAACCATAGCCAAAAGCATTTCCCAAGCCATCCAAAAAGGATTTCCAAGGACCATTCGCCATTCCGAAAGCTTCCAGTCTTCCCATAATAATACAATTGGTAATAATCAATCCTACAAAAACGGAAAGTTCTTTGCTCACATCATACACAAAAGCCTTGAGTACTTGATCGACCAAAATTACAAGAGCTGCAATTACTACTAACTGCACAATAATTCTGATTCTGTTAGGAATTAATTTACGCATTAAGGAAATCAGCACATTGGCTATCGAAAGCACGGCTAAAACCGATATTGCCATTACAATGGCGGATTTGAGCTGAACGGTAATTGCTAAAGCAGAACAAATTCCCAAAACTTGAACCGTTATTGGATTGTTATCATTAAGCGGATCGCTTATTAGCTTTCTGTTTTTCTTAGGAAATAAAGATCCTTTACTCATAATTCTAATCTAAAATAATTTCGTTTTCTACTTTTGTAGAGTCCATTTGCGACAGGATGGAATCCACCTCAACCTCTGTCCGTATTCTATCAAAATAAGGTAAGTACTTTTCCAGTCTTTCATTTAGCATCTCCGATACTCCATCAGAAGTAATAGTACCCCCTGAGATTGCATCTACTCTATGCATATGGCCCTCAGAGAAAGCTCCTTTTGTTACTGCAATTGAAGTAAATTCAGTCCCCTCAAAAATTGTTTTACCAGAAAATGGTTCTTGAAAAAATGCTTGATTAATCTCAGCACCTAGACCTGGAGTTTCTTTCTCATGATCAAATACTGCTCCAAACACTTTATTTAAATCATCCTCTAAAGATAGGAATCCCCAAATAGGGCCCCAGAGTCCTTTACCTCTAAGCGGAATGATATACCTAGTAGTTCCATCTACTTCACTAATAAAAAGTGGAAATAACTGTTTGTCAGATTGTTTTTTTAATTCAGCCCCTAAATCAATATTAAAAGCGGATCCCTCAACCTCTTCACCTTTATCATTAAGTACTAATTCACTTATAATATATTGTGAGTAAGCATCTTCAGCAGCATCTCTATCAACAGCAATACCAACTGAACTTAATATATTTTGTTTCTTTTCTAATTCTATATTCCTATCCTGATATGGCTTTAACTCAATAGCAGCAACCGACAGAAGAGCAGCCACAATAACTACCATAATTGCAGCAAAGCCAAAAGTGTAGGAATTTTTATTTACATCCATTTGTTATGATATTGAGATTTTAGTATTAAGAGTTTAGAACTTGTCTGTTGTCTAAATACTAATATCTATCTGTCTATTTTTTATTTACTCTGTTTAACCTTCTTTTAATGTTGCCACTAATTACATAATGATCCACCAATGGAGCAAATACATTCATCAATAGTATAGCCAACATCATCCCTTCAGGATATGCCGGATTAAATACCCGAATCAAAATGGCAAGCATGCCAATGAGAAATCCTACTATGTATTTTCCTCTGTTGGTTTGGGCTGCCGTAACAGGATCGGTTGCCATAAATACTGCACCAAAAGCAAAACCACCCAATATTAAATGTAAGTGTGCTGGAAGCATCATAAACTCATTTGCACCCCAAAAGTTGAATAATAAGCTCATTACATAACCACCAACAAAAACAGAAAGCATGATTCGCCATGATCCAATGCCAGTGAAAAGTAAAATAGCTGCACCAATTAAAATGGCTAAAGTGGAGGTTTCTCCCACCGAACCTGCAATAGTTCCATTAAAGAAAGACCCTATCAAACTCATGTCCACTGGAATATTTGCCGCCAAATTAGCCAGTGGTGTAGCGCCTGAAAACCCATCTATAACAGTGCCTCCATCTGTATTTGTCCAAACTTTATCTCCTGACATATAAGAAGGATAGGCAAAGAATAAAAAAGCCCTGGCTGTAAGTGCTGGATTCAAAATATTCATTCCTGTGCCACCAAATACTTCCTTGCCAATAATAACGGCAAATACTACAGAAACTACCAACATCCAAAGCGGAACATCAATAGGCATCACCATAGGAATTAACATTCCCGTAACCAAGTAACCCTCATTTACCGAATGCCCTCTGGAGATAGCAAAAGCAAATTCAATACTAAGGCCAACACCATAGGATATAGCAATAAGAGGTAACATTTTCAGTGCACCAAAGGTAAAAGCAGACATTAAAGTAAAGGATTCCCCAATAGCGGTAAAGTGCAACTGCCCTACATTCCACATGCCAAATAGCAGTGCAGGCATTAGTGCAATTAATACGGTAATCATTGTTCTTTTCAAATCTATTGCATCTCTGATATGTGAGCCTAATTTTGTGGTGTGATCTGGTACAAATAAGAAAGTTTCAAAGGCATTATAAGCCGGATACATTTTCTCTAATTTTCCTCCTTTCTCAAAATGAGGTTTTACCGTATTTAATATATTTCTGAATAGTTTCATCTATTAACTATTTTCTTTTCTTACTAAATCAAGCCCTTGGCGAATAATAGATTGCACCTCAATCTTAGATGTACAAACAAATTCACAAAGTGCTAAATCTTCAGGAGATACTTCATAAATTCCTAAGTTTTCCATTAGTTCCACATCTTCAATCATAATAGCTTTTATAAGGTGTGTGGGGTAAATATCCATTGGCAATACTTTTTCGTATTCGCCCGTCATTACATAAGCCCTTTCTTCTCCATGCATATTGGTATCCAAATTGTATTTTTTTGAAGGAGATAACCAAGAAAGAAAAGTTTTAGAAGTTGAAAATTTATGTAACCCTGGCAACATCCATCCTAAAAATTCTGCTTCATCTCCTTCCGGGACTACCGTAAGTTGTGAGTCGTAAAAACCCAAACAACCATCCGTATTTATCTGAGTACCCGAAAGGATATCCCCAGAAATTATTCTGCTTTTTCTATCTTTAGTATTCTCATTAAGTAGATTACTGATACAGGCACCTGCAATACTACGGTAATATCTTGGGTTTTGAATTAGTGAACCACAAAGCACCACAAATTTGGATACATCATACTTTCCTACAGTAAACAAACGAGCAATGGCATTTACATCCTGTGGCTGTAAATACCAAACTACATCCCCTTTATTGATGGGGTCGATATGATGGATTTGCACTCCTACATTCCCAGCAGGATGTGGTCCGCTCACTTTGTTAATTTGTACTCCTTTTGCAGCAGTAAATACTTTTGACGGATTTGTATTTCCATCTATATTCAAATGCGTTTTGCCACTACTTAATTTTACAATATAATCCAAACCTTTTTGAAAAAGTTCATCCATTCCGTAAAGTGCAAAATCATTATCAATGGCAAGAGGTGCAGTAGAGAAAGTAGAGATAAAAATTGCTTTTGGCATATCTGCAGGGTTTGCAATAATATCGTAAGGTTTTTGTCGAACACATGGCCAAATCCCAGCTTTTAACATGGTCTCAATTATTTGCTCACGTGACAAACTATCTGCAGAAGAAGTTGTAAATTGCTCGTATACTATTTCAGTATCAGCTTTAATTACCACTTCCATGATTTTCCTTTTTTCTCCCCTTACAATATCCGTAATCTCACCACTCACTGGAGAGCAAAAATTTATTTTCTCATTATATTTATCGTAAAAAAGTGGCGTTCCGGCTTTCACTTTATCCCCTACTTTTACGCAAAGTCTTGGTATCAAGCCATGGAAATCTGTTGGCTTTACTATATACTTTTCAGTAGGTTTTGTGGAGGCATAAACTTTATCGGCATCACCCAATAAATGGATTGTTAAGCCTTTTTTTAATCTGATTTCTTTGGACATTAAAAATAAATTAGATTTTTCGGCTGCAAAAGTATAAATTTGCATCAATTATTTACCACTTTATAATATAAATTGTAATGAGATCTTATAACTTTTTTATACTGCTTATTTTAGGTTCATTTTTACTTAGTGCTTGTTTTAGTCAAAAAGAAATAATAAGTAAGGCTCTTAGTGAAAATGACAGCATATTTACGGAAGAAATAGTAATTATAGAACCAATGATAATTTATAAAAATGAAACTTTTAATAGGCAAATCAAAACGGTTTTGTGCCATAATACAATTGATGAATTATCACTACCTATTATTAATTTAAACTCTGCTGAACAATTACTTATTAGCTTTGATGATTTGGATACGGACATAAAGGACTATTATTTCACCATCATCCATTGCAAATCAGATTGGACGGCTAGCGATTTAATGCAATCAGAATATATTAATGGTTTCACAGACAAGCCTATCACCAATTATGAGTTCTCCTTTAACACCATACAAAAATACAGCCACTACTCTTTTAACTTCCCAACAGAAGAATTAAAGCCAATACTCTCAGGAAATTATGTATTCAAGATTTATGAGCAAGGTGGTGAAACGATTGCTTTCAAACGCTTTATGGTTTTGGAAACTATGCTAACCATTAAAGCTGAAGTAAAGCGTGCTACATTGGTAGATGACAGGAAAACAAAACATGAAATTGATTTTATTATAAAACATCCTAACATAACAATTGCTGATCCGTTTTCTGATATAAAAGTAACCATTAAGCAAAACAACAGAGGGGATAATGCTATTACTGATTTGAAGCCCCTATTTGTAAATAATAATGAACTGATTTACGATTATCAAGAGGATAATACTTTTTGGGGTAATAATGAATTCCGTCACTTTGACATTAAAAGTTTACGCTATCAGTCAGAGAGAATAAAGAGTATTTATTTTGACAGCACTTACAATCATGTTTATTTGTTTAATGACAAAAAACGACCATTTGATCGCTACTCCATTGAACCAGATATAAACGGAAAGTTCCTTATCAAATCACAAGAAGGATGGAAATCCTCTATTGAAGCAGATTATGCTTTTGTGCATTTTACTTTGCCTGTTGAGAATATCAGTTATGGAGAAATATTTCTGCTTGGTGGTTTTTCTGACTGGCAATTAAATGATGATTTCAAAATGCAATATAATGCTGATAAAAAGCAATATGAAGCTTCAATTTATCTGAAACAAGGATATTATAATTATCATTATGCTCTTAAGGATAGTACTACTAACAGAGTTGATGTGTCATTTATTGAAGGAACTCACTACCAGACAAGGAACGACTATTATCTCTATGTGTACTATCGAGCAGTTGGCGATAGACATGATAGTTTTGTTGGTTTCTTGAAAACTTCAAGTAAAGAGTTGTTTTAGACATTGCATGCTATACTAATAAATAATACTCTATCTTAAAAGTAGAATTTTCTAGCATCTAACATCTATTATCTAACATCTATATTTTATCTTTGCACCTCATTTAAAAATAAAAAAATGTCAAACGGATTCTACAATGTGCCTATTGCGGTAAACGAACCAGTTAAATCATACGCACCAGGAACTCCTGAGCGTAAAGAACTTTTAGCAGAATACAAAAGAATGTATAATACTACTGTTGATGTGCCAATGTATATTGGAGATAAACAGATATTTACTAATGAAAAAAGAAATTTAACTCCACCCCATGAGCATGCTCATGTAATTGGAACTTCTAATTATGGAGGAGAAAAAGAAGTGCGTGAAGCTATTGATGCTGCTATGGCTGCTCGTCAAAAATGGGCAAATATGAGCTGGGAACACAGGGCTTCTATCTTTTTAAAAGCTGCAGATCTATTAGCAGGACCATTCCGAGCAAAACTGAATGCCGCTACTATGCTAGCACAAAGTAAAAATGTAATGCA
Source organism: uncultured Flavobacteriales bacterium (assembly GCA_913047525.1). The sequence continues at coordinate 7,429 of CAJWUS010000009.1, forward strand.
AGCTGAGATTGATGCTGCTTGTGAACTTATTGATTTCTTTAAATTCAATGTGCAATACATGAGTCAGTTATATAAAGAACAGCCAGAATCACAAGCAGGAATGTGGAACCGTTTAGAGCATAGACCATTAGAAGGATTTGTTTTTGCGCTTACTCCATTTAACTTTACTTCTATTTGTGCTAACCTTTGTGCTGCACCAGCAATGCTTGGTAATGTAGTAGTTTGGAAACCAGCTGAAACTCAAATTTATTCTGCTAAAGTAATAATGGAATTATTCCAAGCTGCAGGATTACCCGATGGGGTTATCAATATGGTAACTGTTAGTGGTAGAGATATCTCAAAAGTTGTATTTGAAGATAAAGATTTTGCTGGATTACACTTTACGGGAAGTACTGAAGTATTCCGTACACTTTGGAAAGAAATTGGAAACAACATTGAAAAATATAAATCTTACCCAAGAATAGTTGGCGAAACAGGAGGAAAAGATTTTATTATTGCACACAAATCAGCAATAGCTTCAGAAGTTGCAACTGCAATTTCAAGAGGTGCTTTTGAGTATCAAGGACAAAAATGTTCAGCTGCTTCTCGTGCCTATATTCCTTCAAACATTTGGGAAGATGTAAAAAAACAAATTATATATGACACCAAGGAATTCAAAATGGGAAGCCCTGAAGATACTTCCAGTTTTATTAATGCAGTAATCTCTGAGAAAGCTTTCGATAGTATTGCTTCTTATATCGACTATGCAAAAACAGCTGATGATGCAGAGATTATTGCAGGAGGTAATTATGATAAATCTGTAGGTTACTTTATTGAGCCGACTCTTATCGTAACGACTAATCCTAAGTTCAAAACTATGGTGGAAGAAGTATTTGGTCCTGTAATGACTATTTATGTATATGATGCTGACAAGTGGGAAGAAACATTAGAGCTAGTGGATAACACTTCAGAATACGCTTTGACAGGAGCTATTTTATCTGTTGATAGATATGCTGCCGAATATGCAACTAAAGCTTTAGAAAATGCAGCAGGAAACTTCTATATTAATGATAAGCCAACTGGTGCTGTTGTTGGGCAACAACCGTTTGGTGGTGCAAGAGGATCAGGAACTAATGATAAGGCAGGTTCAATCTTAAACTTATTAAGATGGGTTTCTCCAAGAACAATTAAAGAAACATTTGTTCCTGCAACAGATTACAAATACCCTTTCTTGGGCGAATAGATTTATTAACAAATAAGAAAGTCCATTTATGATGGGCTTTTTTTATTTAATTTTGTTGCTGTGAAAAGAATAAAAGATTTATACCAAAAACTGCCTACCCCTTTGCGCAACAAATACCTAATTACATTTATTATTTTTTTGGTTTGGATTTTCTTTATCGACACTTTCGATATTATTACTCAGATAAAAATGAATAAAAATTTCAAAGATCTAAAAGAGCAACAAGAGTTTTATAAAGTTGAAATAGAAAAAGATAGCATAAAAATTTACAATTTGAATAACAATCCACAGGAGCAAGAACGATTTGCCAGAGAGCGTTTTTTGATGAAAAAAGACAATGAAGATTTATTTATTGTAAGAGAGAAAAAAGAAAATGAATAGTCTTTTTGAGGATTTCAAATCTCAAAGTGCAAAAGATTGGGAAGAGAAAATAATAGCAGATTTAAAAGGAAAAGATTTTAACTCTTTAATTAGTAAAGATGGGGTTCTTCCTTTTTACCATCAAGAGATAGTAAATCAAAATCCTCCAATCTCAAAAGAAACCACTTGGCATACTTGCCAATTTATTGATAGCACAAATACAAAAAAGGCAAATAAAAAAGCCCTTTTAGCCCTCAGCAATGATGTAAGTACCCTTTGTTTTAGTAATCCCAACAACTTGGAAATATTATTAAAAGATATTTCCATAGAACATATCCGTATTGATTTCAAAAATTATACGCCTAATTTTGTAAAAAAGTGGGAAGATTTTATTAAAAATAAAACAGTTAATGGTGCTTTTCATGGGATAGAAAATTTTTCTCATCCTACTTTTTGCTCTACTATTTTTGCAAAAGGGAAAACGGTCAAAGAGCAAATAAAAGATGCTTTTGACAAAGGAAAAAAGGAAAAAGGAAATATCCAATTTCACTTTTTTATTGGTGAGAATTACTTTCAGGAAATTGCCAAATTGAGGGCGTTCCGTATTCTTTGGAAAGAAAAAACAGGCAAAGCACCATTTATATTTGCAGAAACCGCTACAAAAAATCAACAAAAAGATAATCCTTACAATAATTTGATAGCAAGCACAACTGCTCTTATGTCCGCTATTTTTGGTGGCGCGGATAGTATCTTAGTAAATTCCTATAATGCAAACTTTGAAAAGTCCTCCAACTTTTGTGAGCGATTAGCCAGAAATCAGCAAACTATTTTAAGAAACGAAAGCTTTTTAGATAAAGCACAAGATCCAACGGCTGGTGCTTATTTTATGGAACACTTAACATCTGAACTTTTGAAAAATTTTGACATCAAACAAAAAGCTATTGCAAAACAAAAAAGTATGGAAAGTTGGCTATCAGCCGAGCAGATTAATGTACCGAATTGTTTTACCAAACAAGAAGAAAAGCACAATAATTTTGTGGCTGGAATTCCACCATTCTTAAGAGGTCCTTATTCCACCATGTATGCAAGCAGGCCTTGGACCATTCGCCAATATGCAGGATTTTCCACAGCAGAAGAATCGAATGCTTTTTACAGAAAAAACTTAGCCGGAGGACAAAAGGGACTCTCAGTTGCTTTCGATTTAGCAACACATAGAGGGTATGATTCGGACAACAAAAGGGTGGAAGGAGATGTAGGAATGGCAGGAGTGGCGATTGATTCTGTTTTGGATATGAAAATTTTGTTTAATGAAATTCCATTGGACAAAATGTCCGTTTCCATGACCATGAATGGGGCGGTTTTACCAATTTTGGCTTTTTATATTGTAGCGGCTCAGGAACAAGGAGTGGATTTAGAAAAACTAAACGGCACCATACAAAATGATATTTTGAAAGAATTTATGGTGCGAAACACCTATATCTATCCACCAAAGTATTCCATGCGTATCGTTTCAGATATTTTCAAGTTTACTACTAAGAAGATGCCCAAATTTAATAGCATCTCTATTTCTGGCTACCACATGCAAGAAGCAGGCGCAACTGCCGATATTGAATTGGCTTACACCTTGGCGGATGGCTTGGAATATGTAAGAACGGGCATTGCATCTGGCTTAAAAATTGATGATTTTGCTCCCCGTCTTTCCTTCTTTTTGGGAATTGGGATGAACCATTTTATGGAAATTGCAAAGATGCGTGCTGCAAGAATGCTTTGGGCAAAACTCATCAAGCAATTCAATCCAAAAAATCCAAAATCCATGGCACTAAGAACGCACTGCCAAACCTCTGGGTGGAGTTTAACCAAACAAGACCCTTTCAATAATATTACAAGAACAACTGTGGAGGCAATGGCGGCCGCTATGGGAGGCACACAAAGCTTACACACCAACGCGCTTGATGAAGCAATTGCATTACCTACCGATTTTTCGGCAAAAATTGCAAGAGATACACAAATTTATTTACAAAATAGTATTGGTATTTGCGATACAGTAGACCCTTGGGGCGGATCGTATTATGTAGAATATCTTACTGCTAGAATAGCGGAAAAAGCTTGGAAACATTTTGAGGAGATTGAAGAGTTAGGCGGAATGACAAAAGCTATTGAAACAGGAATTCCTAAAATAAGAATTGAGCAATCGGCTGCCAGAAAGCAAGCAAGAATTGATTCAGAGAAAGACATTATTGTTGGGGTAAATGCCAATAAGATTGAGGAAGAAGAAAATGATTTTGAAATACTAAAAGTAGATAATACGGCTGTACGAAAAGCACAGATTGATAGGATCAACCAACTAAAAAAAGATAGGGATAATACTAAAGTAACTGCTGCCCTTAATGCTTTAATAAAAGGATGCAAGAGGAAAGATGAAAATTTATTAAGTTTGGCGATAGAAGCGGCCAAGCAAAGAGCAACTTTGGGTGAAATTTCAGATTCTTTGGAAAAAGTATTTGGGAGATACAAAGCCCAAAACCAATTGATAACTGGCGTATATAAAATGGAAATACAGGATAATAAATACTTTAAAAAGGCAAAAGATCTAGCTGATCATTTTGCCACAGAAAAAGGCAGACGCCCAAGAATAATGGTGGCTAAAATGGGGCAAGATGGACACGATAGAGGAGCTAAAATTGTGGCCACTTCCTTTGTCGATTTGGGTTTTGATGTGGATATCAGTCCTCTTTTTCAAATACCAGAGGAAGTAGCCAAGCAGGCCATTGAAAATGATGTGCATATTTTGGGAATTTCATCCTTGGCAGCAGGACACAAAACCCTTCTACCAAAAGTAATTACTGCTTTGAAAGAAATGGGTAGAAGTGATATTTTAGTTATTGCTGGGGGCGTTATTCCTAAGCAAGATCACGATTTTTTGTATGAGGCAGGGGTAAGTGGTATTTTTGGCCCTGGAACCATTATCGCAAAATCAGCTATTGCTATATTGGAGAAGTTAAGCTAAATAGCCTTTTTTCTACTTTAAGATAAAATTCGTTTCGTTTGCCGTAAAGGGGTTCTGAGCAAATATAGGGAAATATTCCACATAAATTAAAAGGTCTTTCTTTTCATTAGTGCAGAAAGCAAATTCATTTTAATTTATATCTTTGTATAATTCAGAAATATGAAGTTTTTAAGCAAAAAATATCTTTTTTTTCTTTTTGTTATTTTGTTAAGTCCAACTTTCATTTGGTCGCAAAATGCAATCCTTATTTTTAATGAAGATTTTGAAAGTGGAACAAACCTTTTTATTGCTGACTCATCTTTCGGGTTACCTCAAGGAGTGAATTCTTGGATTACCAATAATGAGTATAATGGAAACGGAATCTACCCAAACACTACTAGTCAAGCTAGTACTGTTTCTGGGACAATTGGAAATCCGAATGGCTATTATTTGCATATTACTGACACTACTCAAACTACAAATGTAGCTAATGCTAATTTTCAACCCAATTCAGCTTCCGATAATTTTTATGTGTTAGATAGGAGTTTCTGTACCCTTGGTTTTGACAGCATAGAATTTTCTTTTTTCTATTTATGTGAGGGTTCTACTAATGCTTATGCGGAGGTTTTTTACAGCATTGATGGAGGAAATTGGATTTCGACTGGAAATCAATACAATAGTCAAACGCTTTGGGAAAATGAAAGGATAATGAATCCGTCCTTTAACAATGTTTTTGATTTGCGCTTTGGTTTCAGGTGGGTAAATACCAGTTCAACATTGGCCAATTCCATATCATTTGGAGTAGATGATATTTTCTTAGTAGGAAATTTTAACCAAACTACTAATCCAATCGACATTAATGTTACTTACCTTTCTGATAGTGTTATTTGTCAGGGAACATATCTTATTTTCCGTTACGAAATTTCTGACACCCTTTGTGGTGGGCAATACCTTATTGAGCTTTCGGATGCCAATGGAAACTTTGCCAACCCCACAGCTCTTTGGACAACAACTATGTTTTATCCAAATACATCTTCCCTGCTAATGATTCAGATTCCAAATTGGGCAACAGCAAGTACTTGCTACAAACTAAGGGTAAACCGTATTTCACCTTCCCCTCAAATTACAGGTTTTGCTTCTGTTTGCTTTGAGGTAGCCGTTTGTCCAAATACTATTATTACAGGCCCAACACCTCCTGTTGTAACAATGGACACAGCTGATGTCTGTGTCGGGAGTGTTATTGATATTCCATTTTATGCTATTGGCGTTTATCTTTCTGGAAATACTTTTACTGCTTATCTTTCTGATTCCTCTGGAAGTTTTGCAAACCCAACACAAATAGGGCAATTAACATCTAATCAAACTTTCGACCCTGCTATTGCCCCATATTTACCTGGAAATGTAAGCGGTATAGTGCCTAATGTCCCGGAAGGATGCAATTATTATATCAGAGTAAGTTCAACTAATCCTATTGCCAATGACACTTCTGTTTGGGGACCATTTTGCATTAGAAATTGTGATATTGAAACCAATAATCGGCAAGATTTACAATTCTGCATTAGTGCAACTTCTGGCGATAGCACGCTTATCCCTATTGATGTGAATATACCACCTTGCAGTGTTATTTATTATCCTGGAAATCAGTTCCAAGTTGAACTATTGGATGCCATGAGTTTTGGTAGGGTTAATTTAGCGGGGTTGGGTAGTATTGCTGCAACTTCTGACACAAATATGTGGGTTGTCGTTCCAGATTATACAACCTTACTTTCAATAGGAATTCAGCCCGGAATGTATTATATGCGAATTGTAGCAACTAGTTCGAATACTCCTAGCAATCAGTTAGGCACTATTATTCGGCTCACTATTGGGCATCCGGCAGATAGTCCTGTTGATATTTATGCTACCGATTCCTTGATTTGCCAAGGGGATGCAGTTACCCTTTGGGTATCTCCAACACAAATGGGAAGCACTTATCTTTGGCGATTAAACGGACAAGTATGGCCAGCAATTTCAACTGGCTTAAATCCTGCAAATTCCGTAGGGGCACTTTTTAATGGGAATGCTGGAAATTATAATTTTACTGTTCAGGAAACTAACTATGGATGCATTGGGTCTGTTTCCCCTCCTTTTACTGTCCAACTTATAAATCCTCCTTCTATTTATGTAGTGCCAAATGCACCAGTTTGTTTTGGGGATACGGTAGGTTATTTTGTACAATTCTCACCAAATACTTATTACAGTTGGACAGCCCCCACTTGTGGCACAATGCTTGATACTACCAACAACCAAATGACTGTTGCATGGAACCAAACTACTGGGCAATGTAATTTGCAAGTAAATGCAATAAACAAATGTGGTTCTAATACTGGTTCAACTACTATAAATATAAATCCTTTACCCAATGCTTTTGCAGGAAATGACACCATAATGTGTGAGGGGGATAGCATACAACTTACAGCAAGTGGTGGAAACACTTATATCTGGACGCCAAACAGTACCTTGCAAAATGCAAATACAAGCATGCCAACTGCTTTTCCGCCTAATACTGAAACTTATATTGTACAAGTTACCGATAATCAGAATTGCAGAAATACCGACACAATTTTAGTTTCGGTTTCAGCCGTTCCATTTTTTGATGCTGGAATAGACATAAACATTATTTGTGGAGATAGCATGCAGCTAAATGCAACCCAAATTGCTAATGCTACTTACGCATGGCTACCAATGAACAATATTTCAGATTTTACTATTTATAACCCACTAGCCTTTCCTATAACAAGCGGTTATTATATTGCAAAATTAAGCACAATACATGGTTGTAATATAAAAGATTCTCTACTTATTACGGTAAATCCAATGCTTGTTGATGCTGGTGAAGACACTTCTATTTGTAAAGGAGCTTCACTAATTCTTGGAGGAAACATCATTATAACTCCTGGTACTATTTTTAATTGGACGCCTACTAATTCCTTAGATGATGCTTCAAAAGCAAGGCCTATAGCAACCCCAAATATTAGCACAGAATACATCCTGAATGTTTCCAATCTTTTGGGCTGTACAAATGCCGATACAATCAATATTGAAACAATTATTTACCCAAATATTGATACCTCATTTGAGATATGTCATGGCTTTAATTTAGTGTTAAATCCATCCAATGATAACGCAACTTATCTTTGGAATACTGGAGAAAATAGCAAGCAAATTGTAGTGACCGATATGGGATTTTATACAGTTGATATGCTTACTGGGGAGGGTTGCTTGATAACCGATAGTTTCCTTGTTACAATTGAAAATTGCGAATATTTCTTTTACACCCCAACCTCTTTCACACCAAATGATGATGGAACGAATGATGTATTTATTCCAATAACAGATGGAGTAGATAGTTTGCATTTTATGGTTTTTGATAGGTGGGGAGAAAAGATTTTTGAAAGTGATGATTTCACTCCTTGGGATGGAACTTACAATGAAAATGCAGTAATAAGTGGTATATATAGCTGGAAGGTTTATTATGTAGGAAAAGGTACATTTGGAAGAGAAGAAAAATCAGCAGTAGGAATAGTAACGCTTATCAAATGATGAAAAAATATTTTGTTTTTTTTCTCTTTTCTATTTTCTATCTCTCTTGTTTCTCAACCCATATTGTTGGTGGATATATCAGTATGAAATATCTAGGGGTTTCTGCCTCTGCAGTTAATAATCTGGATTATGAAGTAACCCTTATTATTTATCGAGACCAAGGTGGGGTGAGTTTGCCAAATCCTGTAAATGGTATTAAATTTTTTAATGGATTGAATGACACTATCGGATTTGGTTTCTCTTTAGATTTGGTATCTCAGCAATTCCTCAACTTTGGGGATTCTTGTTTTATGCCAAAAAATCTATCGGTAGAAGAATTTATTTATAAAGATACCATTGAGCTTTCCATTTTTAGTGAAGGTTATTATTTTGCTTGGGAAACTTGTTGCAGAAATGCTGGTATCATCAATATCGATAATCCTTTATCGGCAGGAACAACCTATAAATCGGAAATACTAGTTAGCGATCCTAATAATGGTTTTGCTAATTTGGAAAACTCAAGTCCTACTTTTGGTTTTGATTCCTTGATGAATCAATATTACCCACATAATGCTTATTTATGCAAAGAACAAGAACACACTTTTAATTTTAGTTCAGTGGATCCAGATGGAGATTCTTTGGTTTATTCTTTAGCTAGTCCTTTAAATTGCCATCCTTTTACTTGGCCAACTGGCCCAGTTACTAATCCAGCACCTTACGATACAATTACTTGGGCAAATAGTAGTTATAGCACCAACAATCCTTTAGGTACTGGAAGCTATATGTATATTGATGCTGTTACTGGCGATCTAACTTCCTTTGCTACTATAGTTGGGGTTTATGTTTTTTCTGTTCGAATTGAGGAATGGAGAGAGCTAAATGGAGTTTGGCGAAAAATTGGTGAAGTGGTGCAAGATATTCAGTATGAAACCATAGATTGCGAACAAAATAATGCCCCAACCATTACAATTGATGAGCATTTGGAAAATGGTATTTTTATTGATTCCAATTATAGTGCACTAATACAACTGCCTTATTATGACACTCTGAAACTTTCTTATGATGCTTATATTGAAAAGGAAATATGCCTAAAGATTGCTTCCCAAGATTTGGATTCAAATGTGAATATTTTTCAGCAAATGCTCAAAGATTCTGTGTCGGTTTATTGTGAGTTAAGTTTATTTAACTCTGGATTGGATAGCACTTCCAATATGGCTTTTTTTAGTAATGATAGCGCCCTTTCCAATGTAAATTCTAATTTTTGTTGGACTCCTATTTGTCAAGATATGAGTAGTAGTCCGTACTATGTGTATTTTTATTCCAAAGATATTTCTTGCTTTGCATACCATACTTCTGTTTTGGAATTGGAAATAAACCTAAAACAACCCAATAACAATCCGCCAAGTATAACAGAAATGACGGATAACCCTGCACTATTGGATTCTTCATATTCTGATACCATCAAACTAAAATATACAGCAGAAGTGGGTAAAGAAATTTGCTATCCAATAAGCACGAAAGATGAGGATATTTACAATGGAATTAGCGATTATTTATCGCTTAGTATTCTATCTTTTAAAAATGAAAGTAGCGTAAATGTGCAAGAATATAATTTTACAAATACTGCTTATTTCACCCAAGTGAATTCTGATTTATGTTGGAAACCAACTTGTATTGATATGGAGCATACGCCTTTCACTGTAACTTTTTTAGCTTTTGATGATGCTTGTATAAATGATACTGCCGTTTTACAAATTGAGTTTGAAATAATTGAACCTACAGAATTTGAAATTGATTCTTCAATACACAATGTTTTTACTCCTAATGGAGATGGAGTAAACGATTATTTTGAAATAAAAGATGTAGAACTAAACTATTGTTTTGACACCGAATTTTCTGTCCAAATTTTTACAAGATGGGGTAAAAAAGTATTTGAAGATGATAAAGTAAATTTTAAATGGAGTGGTAAAATGAAAAATGGGGCAGAATGTGCTGATGGCGTATATTTTTACATAATAGAAAGCCCTTTACCTGTTGTTCCCCAAAAAGGAACAATTACCATAATTAGATAGTTTTGTTTTTATAGTTTCACCAAATCAATGGATACCAAAACAATCATAAAAAATATAAAAACAGGCGATACTATTGCTTTAAGCAAAGCCATTACTTTGTGTGAAAGCACTTTAGATAATGAGCAACAAATAGCGCAAGATATCCTTTCATCTCTTTCAAAAGAAACGGTAAGTTCTATACGAATAGGTGTAACGGGTGTTCCCGGTGTTGGGAAAAGCACTTTTATAAATAGTTTTGGAAGAATGCTTACTGCAAAAGGAAAAAAAATAGCTGTTTTGGCTATTGATCCAACAAGTGAAAAATCGCATGGAAGTATCCTGGGGGATAAAAGTCGAATGAACGATCTGGTAACTGACAAAAATGCTTTTATTCGCCCATCTCCTTCTAGCGGAACTTTGGGAGGTGTAGCTGATAAAACAAGAGAAAGCATCCTTTTTTGTGAAGCAGCTGGCTTTGATGTGATACTTATTGAAACGGTCGGTGTTGGTCAAAACGAAACAAGCGTAAGTAATTTGGTTGATTTCTTTTTACTACTAATGCTATCAGCTGCTGGAGATGAGTTGCAAGGTATTAAAAGAGGTATTATGGAAATGGCAGATATTATTTTAATAAATAAAGCAGATGGAGATAATATACAAAAAGCAAAGAATGCCATGCTGCAATACAAAAGTGCTTTGCATCTATTTCCAAAAAATGTAAATGGATGGAAAGCAAAAGTTACTACTTGTTCTGGATTGGAGGAAATTGGGTTGGAAGAAATTTGGAAAACAATTGAGAAACATAACTCCCAAATAAAAGAGAATAACTTTTTTACTAAAACCAGAAAAGAACAAAACATCTATTGGCTACACAATCAAATAAAAAAAGAGTTGGGAAATAAGAAATATTCTCAACTGCAAACAACTGGCAAATTAAAGAAGCTAGAAGAAGAACTGCTTCATAAGAAAGTAACTATTTATCATTTATTGAAAGATTTATAACCACTGAATAGTTGTTCATTATATTATTAATTAATAAAACAAATGTAATTTTTCTTTTTTACGCCATTTTGCTTGATTACTATATTTTACAAAATAAATAAGCACATCTGACTGGTTAGCATATTCTGTAAAGAATATCTTTTTATCTGCTTGATTTGCATATTCAACAAAAAACCATTTACCATTATTTTTTCCAGCTTGGTTTGAGTAATCAACTTTAAATACACTTAAATCTGCCTGACTTTCATAATCAACTACAAACACTTTTACATCTGCCTTAGAAGCATATTCAACAGAGAATACTTTTTGTGCTTGAGTTAAATTTATACTAAAAATGAGGATAAAAAATAAAATTAGCTTCTTCATCCTGTAAAAATAATAAATTCCAACAATTATTACTAATCTACTTTATATATTTGCAACCCCTAATACCTGATTAATGACAAAAGTATCAGACAGATTAAATCGTTTAACCGAATCGGCCACCCTTGCTATGGCCAGGATGAGTAGAGAACTAATAGCGAAAGGGCACGATATAATTTCATTAAGTTTAGGAGAACCTGATTTTGATACGCCTGAATTTATTAAAGAGTCTGCCAAAAAAGCAATTGATGATAATTTCTCACACTACACTCCTGTCCCTGGTTTTTTGGAATTACGAGAAGCAATCTGCGGGAAATTTAAAAGAGATAATAATCTGGATTACACACCCGATCAGATTGTAGTTTCCACTGGAGCAAAACAATCTCTTTCCAATGTTTGTATGAGTTTATTAAACAGTGGAGATGAAGTGATCCTACCCTGTCCTTACTGGGTAACCTATACTGAACTTGTAAAACTTACAGGTGGGATTCCTATTGAGATACAATCCTCAGTAGACACTGATTTTAAAGTAACTCCTGATCAAATTGAAGCTGCAATTACTCCTAAAACAAAAGCTTTAATGTTTAGCTCTCCTTGTAATCCTAGTGGTTCAGTTTATACAAAGCAAGAATTACTTGATATTGCAAAGATGCTAGAAAAATACCCTGATATTTTTATTATATCGGATGAAATCTATGAACATATAAATTTTACAGATGCCCATTTTAGTATTGGTACATTCCCAAGCATGAAAGATAGAACAATTACAATAAATGGGGTTTCAAAAGGTTTTGCAATGACGGGTTGGCGAGTTGGTTTCATTGGAGCACCACTATGGATAGCTAAAGCATCTAATAAATTACAAGGGCAACTTACTTCAGCAACTTGTTCAATTGCCCAAAAAGCAACTAAAACAGCTATGCTTTCCGAACCTAAAAAAGTAACTGCCCTCATGAAGGAAGCTTTCTTTAAAAGAAGAAATATGTTGCTCGAAAGATTAAATGAGATTCCTGGAATAAAATGTAATATACCGAAAGGTGCTTTTTATATTTTTCCAGATTTTTCCTATTATTTCGGAAAGAAAGATGGTGAAGAGGTTATTAAAAATTCCAATGATTTATGTATGTATTTACTCAATAAAGCACATGTAGCACTGGTTTCGGGTGCAGCTTTCGGGAATCCTGAATGTATTAGAATTTCCTATGCAGCTTCAGATAAAAAATTGATGGAAGCTGCAAAAAGAATTAAAGAA
>CAJWUS010000010.1 GCA_913047525.1 uncultured Flavobacteriales bacterium
TTATGTAGGAAGTGGTAATGGTTTTAATGGTTGCTGGGGAACTTATCCTTTTCTTACTTCTGGTAATATTATTTCTTCTGATAGAGATAGTTATAATGGAAAAGGCATACTAAATATTTATGGTAGAGCGTTTCAGCAAGCTTGTTATTTGAGCGGAAATGTAATTAACGGCACTAACGGAAATAATATTAGCTCTGCTGATGTTACAATTTTAAGCACCACAACATCTGCACAAACTAATATTGTAGGAGATTATCAAACGGCAGTTGTCGATTCAGGAACTTATCTTGTAGTTTTTGCTAAAAATGGATATGTTTCTGACACTCTACAAGTATCTTTAACAAATGGAGTGATGACTATCTTAGACGCTACACTTTATCCGCCTTGCTTTATGAATATTACTATTAGTACCACTGATGCGTCTTGCTTTGGAGGAAATAATGGAACTGCAATTGTTCAAGTAAGTGGCGGACAACCTCCTTATGCAATCGATTGGGGTGGAGTGAATCCTAATGCGCTTTCATCTGGAAATTATCCTATTACTATTTTTAATAATTCTTGTTCTATAAATGATACAATTATTATAAATGAACCTACAGCAATTAACATTAACCTTTCTGCTACCAATATTCTTTGCTATGGTGATTGTAATGGCACAATTTCTACTAATATAAATGGAGGGAATCAGCCCTATAATATAAATTGGTATAATAATGGAATTTTAATTTCTAATGCTATGAATTTGTATAATTTATGTGGAGGAAATTATGATTTAATTCTTACTGATAATAATGGTTGCACAGAAAGTGGAATTGCAAACATCTCTGAGCCAACTGCTTTATCGTTAAGCATTTGGGCTGATACTATTTTATGTTATGGAGGCACAACTATTGCAACTGCTTATCCATTAGGAGGAACAACTCCTTACTCTTACAATTGGAGTAATTCCGCAACTACACAATCTACCTCACTAGTGGTTGCTTCTAGTTTTGTTATAATTTCTGATAGCAATGGATGTAATATTTCTGATAGCATTATGGTATATCAGAATGATTCTATACTTCTGTATAATAATATTTCTGCAATAAGTTGTAATGGTGCTAATGATGGCAGCATAGCAATTAGTATTTCTTCTGGTGGACAAACACCATTTCAGTATTCGATTGATAATGGGGTGACTTTCCAAAATACCAATCAATTTTCTTCTCTTTCATCTGGTACTTATTTTGTAGTAGTGATGGATGCCAACCTTTGTTTGGCAGATGTGATTATTACTTTAACAGAACCATTACCTTTAATTGCAACTAGCACAATTACGGATGTAAGTTGCTATGGAGATTGTGATGGAAATATTCAACTTTTTGTAAGTGGAGGAATGCCAAATTACAATCAGAATTGGAATGGGACTAATCCAAATGCACTTTGTGCTGGCACTTTTGTTTGCACTATTACTGATAGTAACTCTTGTTTTTTGTCGGTTAACAATACGATTATAGAACCATCCCAATTAATCGCACAAATAATACAAAATGCAAATGATTTGGATGCTATTGCTAATGGCGGAACTTTGCCTTACACATTTGTTTGGAATACGGCAGAAACAACCCCAACAATTACGCCAACTCAAAATGGTACTTATTGGCTTATTGTTAGTGATAATAATGGCTGCACATCCGATACAGTTTTTATTATTTTTGATAACTTCCCCACTAGTGTTCTGGAACTAAATGCCAATGAAAAAACCTTAAAAAGGATTACGGATATTTTAGGAAGAGAAACATCATTTAAAGAGAACAATACTCTTTTCTACCTTTATGATGATGGAACAGTAGAGAAAAGAATAGTTATTGAGTAAAGGTTTTTCATTCTTTTTACCCTTTGTTTACCCGATTATTAACCACACATATTTTAGCATAAACATTGCTTAATAACCAAATTAGCACACCATCAAATGTGTAAATTGCTACACTATCTTCTCATCCACCTACTCTTTTATAATTAAAACCTTTCTCCTCCAAGATCTCCATCACTTTATCTCTTTCATTTCCTTGTATAAGTATTTCTCCATTTTTCACGCTTCCTCCGACCCCACATTTTGTTTTCAGCATTTTTCCAAGCGATTTCAAATCTTCAGTTGTGCCTACAAACCCCTTTATGATAACTGCGATTTTCCCTGCTCTGTGCTTGTCAATACAAATATTTAAGTTTTGCTCAGAAGGATGAAGGGTTTCCATCTCCGCATGTTTGTATTCATACTCAAAATCAGGGTTTGTTGAGTACATTATTCCTTTTCTGTTTTTTCCTTTTTTAGCCATTTGGCGAAAATATATTAAGAGTTAGTGGGTGTATTTGTATTATTATTGGGCTATTAAGCGAATAAGGTTCTCCATCTAAATGAATTACTTTTTCATTAGTTGTAATACTCATTTTATCTGTATGAATAATGCGAATGTATTTGGAAAGATGCGCTTTTCCTTTTGTAATTTTAAGTAGTAAAGCTGGGATTTTCCATCTTGGAAGATCTTTTACAATTACAAAATCTATCAGCCCATCATCTGTTTTAGCATGCGGTGAAATCTGGAAGTTATTTCCGTACTGACTAGCGTTAGCAAAGGAAATGAGTATTGCATTCACTTGTTCGGTTTTTCCATCGTAATCTATAGTGTAATTCCTTGCTTTATATTTTAGCTCCTTATAGATGAGCTTTATATAATTAGAAAAACCTCTATTTGTTAAGTTAGCAAAAAGGTGAGCAATATGGGCATCAAATCCTATTCCTGCTACATTTACAAAAGGAATGCCGTTAGCTGTGCAACTATCAATACTTGTTATGCTACAATTATTTAATTGTTTTATGGATTGTTCAATATTCTTTCCCATTCCAATATGGTAGGCAAAACCATTGCCAGATCCGCACGGAATTACCCCTAGTGCTGTATCAGTGCCAATTACTGCTTTAGCGCATTCGTTTACTGTCCCATCACCTCCTACTGCCACTACAATATCTATTTTATCTTCTATTGCTTTCCGGCTGATTTCAGTCGCACTTCCACTTTCCTTTGTATATACAATAGTATAGTCAAAATTAGATAGGTTCTTGTCAATCAGATTTTCAATTCCTTTTTGCTTTCCTGTTCCTGATATAGGATTGATGATAAATCTAATTTTCATACAGTAGTTTGTTTTCAATCATTGCTTTGTTGTACTGCTGCTTTATAGCTTTCAGTTTTCTTACATCTTCTTCTTTTACTTCTAATTTTTTAGTTAAATCCCAATCTTTAAATAGCTGATATTCTTCTCCCTTATTGATTAGAAAACCATTTTCTGAAATAAAATAATACTTATTTTCTAAATAACTTAAAGCCCAACTTTCACTAGTAAGCATTGATTTTCCAAAGGCAAAAAATCCTTTGTTGTAATTCAATAAATCCAAGACAGTAGGCATAATATCAATTTGTTGCACAATGGTATTATTTTCTCCAACAAGACTTCCGTCCCCTTTGAATAGGATAAGTGGTATAGCGTATCTTCCAATCTTATTCTTGTATTTTTCTTGATAGCGTGTGCCACAAGTATGGTCGGCAGTAATTATAAAAATAGTATTTTTAAACCACTGCTGTTTTTTAGCTTTTTCAAAAAAAGTCTGTATAGCATAATCAGAATAAGCAACTACTTTATGTGCATCTTTTTCTTGCATAAACTTACTTTTATATTTTTCAGAAATCACAAAAGGAGGATGAAGTGTTACCGAAAAAAAAGTACTAAAAAAAGGTTGTTTTTCATTTTTCAAATAATCAGAATAGAAGGCAAAAAATTCCTTATCATATATGCCCCAAGCTCCATCATAGTCATCTAAATTATCGTATTCTTCTAAGCCAACATACTTCTGAAATCCTGCTTTTCTGCAAAAGCTATCAAAACCCATTGTACCTCTGAATCCACCATGAAAAAAGGATGTTCTGTAATCTTCTTTTGATAATAATGAAGCTAGACTTTCAAAATTATTTTGGGCATAACTAGATGTAATTAGAGGGTTCTCCATTAACATAGGAATAGAAGCAGTAATTGCAGGAAGCCCTTCAATCGATTTTATTCCAGAAGCAAAAGCATTCTCAAATACTAAACTATGCTCCATCAAACTGTCTAAAAATGGAGTATAGCCATTTCCATTATTGTAAGCGCCTACAAATTCTCTTGACAAACTCTCCATTATTAAAATAATTACGTTGTTTTCCTGAAAATTCCCCGTTTGATAGTGGTGAATAGGAGTATAAATCTTATATAGCTCTTCTTCTGAAAAATAGTTCTTATTCCTCAATTGTTGACTTCCAATAGAATGTAAAATAGAAAAAGGTGTATTCAGTATTAAACTACAATTATTAGAGTTACTCAACTCGCCTGCATTAATGGGTTTTATGGGTTTTAGCTGCAATCCTCCTCTGGCAGAAACAATAAATATTCCTCCTGCAAAAAGTAGAATAAGCAGCTGTTTACTTATGCTCTTAACCTTTAGTGAAAACCTATATTGAGGTATTTCTTTTATTTTAAGGAGTAAATAAATTTGAAGAATAGAAAATATGGTAATTGGCCAGTAATCTTTTAGGTATTGAGGGATGATATTTTTTGCGTCATCTCCTAATTGCATTAACTGAAAAAAGTCAATTGTACTCCTTTTCTGGGTAAATCGAAAATATTCAATGTCTATATTATTAAGCAGGATAAAAGGGATATTTACTCCATAAAAGAGAATATTTACAAGTCTTTGGTATCCTTTTTTGCATCTAAAATTAATAGAGAAAACAAGTAGAATCAGAACAGGAATATTAATGTAAACTAGAGCGGATAAATCAAAACGAACCCCTTCCAGGAATTCAAAAAATGAGGGATTAGAAAAACTATCAAGATTATTGAAAAAAAGATATATTCTGCTTGCAGAGTAGATGCTAAGCAGATAAATAATGCGTTTTAGATAAACTTTTAAATAAACAAATGAATTCATTTAGTGACAGCCACAATTTCCACTACCACAATTATCAGTCGGCTTTCTGAATCTTTTTATCAAATAATAGATTGCAATTCCTAATACTAAAACTATTCCTATTTCTTGCCATGTCATAATTGTCAATTTTTTTACAAAGTAAATAATTATTATGATAATTTTGTCTCAAATTCTTTAAGGAATGAAATATAACAGAAAAGGAATATCAGATAAGGAGTTATTAGTTTTATACAAGTCCCTGCTAAAACCAAGAATGGTAGAGCAAAAAATGTTGATTTTATTGCGTCAGGGTAAAATTACAAAATGGTTTTCAGGCATTGGGCAAGAGGCGATTTCAGTAGGTGTAGTTGCAGCACTGGACCAAGATGAATACATCTTACCTATGCACAGAAATTTAGGAGTATTTACTGGAAAAAATATTCCTTTGGAAAGGTTGTTTTCCCAATTTCAGGGAAAGGCGAATGGTTTTACAAAAGGGCGTGATCGTTCTTTTCATTTTGGAACTCAGGAACATCATATTATTGGGATGATTTCTCATTTAGGTCCTCAATTGGGGGTGGCGGATGGTATCGCTTTAGCAAACAAATTGAAAGGTAATAAAAAAACAACTGCTGTTTTTACAGGTGATGGTGGTGCTAGTGAAGGTGATTTTCATGAGGCGCTTAATGTTGCTGCTGTTTGGGATTTGCCAGTAATATTTGTGATTGAAAATAATGGGTATGGTTTGTCTACTCCAAGTTCTGAGCAGTTTAGGTGCAAGCAGTTTGCTGACAAAGGGATTGGTTACGGAATGGATGCATATACGATTGACGGAAATAATATACTAGAAGTATATACTGCTGTAAAAGATCTTAAAAAGCAAATGGCTGACAATCCTAAGCCTGTTATTTTGGAATGTATGAGTTTCAGAATGAGAGGGCATGAGGAGGCTTCAGGAACAAAATACATACCCAAAGAGTTGATGGAAATGTGGGCTAAGGAAGATCCTGTTGATAATTATGAGGCTTTCTTATTGAAAGAAAAATTAATTTCTCAAGAAGAAATAGATGCTTTAAAGAAAGAAATAAAAGCAGAAATAAATACGGCATGGGCTACTGCTGATGGTGAGCCAAGAATTGCTTCAACTCCTGAAAAAGAATTGACCGATATTTATGCTCCTTATACTGCTGAAATTATTCAGCCGTCTGCAACTAAAACAGATAAAAGATTAATTGATGCTATTTCGGATGGCTTTAAACAATCCATGCAGAAACATGATAATTTGATTATTATGGGGCAAGATATTGCTGATTATGGTGGTGTTTTCAAAATCACGGATGGTTTTATGAATGAATTTGGTAAAGATAGAGTGCGTAACACACCTATTTGCGAATCGGCTATTGTGAGTGCTGCTTTAGGATTGTCTATTAACGGATACAAATCGGTAATGGAAATGCAATTTGCTGATTTTGTTACTTCAGGTTTTAATCCGATTATTAATAATTTAGCAAAAACACATTACCGTTGGGGTAATAAAGTGGATGTAGTTGTACGAATGCCAACAGGTGCAGGAGTAGGTGCTGGGCCTTTTCATTCTCAATCCAATGAAGCATGGTTTACCCATACACCAGGGTTAAAAGTAGTTTACCCTGCTTTTCCTGAAGACGCCAAAGGATTGTTGAATGCAGCCATAAATGACCCGAATCCTGTAATGTATTTTGAGCATAAGGCCCTTTACAGAAGTTTAAGCGGTCAAGTTTCGGATGACTATTTTACAACAGAAATTGGAAAGGCAAATTGCATAAAAACAGGATGTGATGTAAGTATAATAACTTATGGTATGGGAGTACATTGGGCTTTGGAAGTGCTTTCTAATAATCCTGATATTTCGGCTGATCTAATTGATTTAAGAACCTTAGTTCCTTTGGATAGAGAAATGGTTTTAGTTTCTATAAAGAAAACAGGAAGAGCAATTGTGTTGCATGAAGACTGTATGATTGGTGGTTTTGGTGCTGATATTTCTGCAATGATTGCTGATGAATGTTTTGAGTATTTGGATGCTCCTGTAAAGCGTTCAGCATCAATAGATACGCCAGTACCTTTTGCACACGAATTAGAAGATGAATTCTTGGCAAAAGCACGCTTTGAACAGCAATTAATAGACTTACTCGCTTATTAGTTAAGTAATTCTTTGAGTTTATTAATCTCTTCTTTATTATTCGGAAGCTCAATCGCATTTCGAATGATTCCTTTTTCATTTTCTATTAAATGCCAGTTGAGGGCTATCTTCTGTTTCTTCTCTGATGGAAGTGAAATCGTTATAACATCCAGTCGTGTATTGAGCCAATCTTTGGTGTAGATTAATGACTTATCCCTTTCTAAATCATTCATATTTTCCCACGATTTATTAAAATCAGAAAAAGGACCAATTATCGAATGTAAGAAACTTTTTGTGTACTGCTTTTCCGATAAAACCATTCTCTCTCTTGACCTTATTTGCAATATAATTACACCAGATGTATTTTGCGAAATCCACTCTTTAAATGTTCGGATAAATTGAATGCTCAAATCTGTTCCTAAATTATCCTTTAATCCTGCATCCATTACCTCTAACATGGGTTTAGATGGTAAATAAACAACCGGAGAAATATAAGGGAAAGTAGCATTCATCCTCAGGGCGGAAGTGATTTTTAGATTTTGGGCATCTTGCTGAGCAAAAAGTCGAGAAAACTCTATTCCATCAAAATAAGAATTATCGGTTATCTGCGTCATATAGGCAATTTTCTGTGAGGAAACAATAAGCAGATGCCCGTTATTTGTAATTGTTGGTGAGATAAAAACCATAGGAATTTCGGCATTTTTTTCTGGAAGGTAATAGTCATTCAAACTTTTATTAAGAATGGAATCCGTATTCTGATGCAGAATGTGTTCAAAAGTAAACCCTCTATCCTTAGTATGGATATATTTTCCGTCATTAAATTTCTGCAAACGCATAAGTATATCATTGACCGTTATGGTAAATGATATTGGGTTTAGCATGTCTTTTGATATATTCTGATAATGTTTTTCGCTTATTGAGTCGCCTCTCAGGTAAAGTTCTCTAAAATAACAGGCGCCAATCATTCCGCCAGAAGACCCTGTAATGAGTTGAGTTTTTTTGAAAAGATCTCCATTAGTTGCATTATTAATGTAGTTTAAGGTATGGAAAGTTAAATAGGAAGCCCGCATACCACCACCACTACAATTGATAAATATCATTTTTGGTTTTTTCTCACTTATAGTTTTATTTTTTTCTTTCCAATTTTTAAGTATTTCTATACTTTGTTTTTTATCTTCTTTTATCTTCTTTGTTGAACTAATTTCTTTCAATTTTGTGGTATTAAAAATTACTCTTGTTGTGTCATAATTTATTCCGTAAACATGATTTCTACTATTTAATGGCTTGAATGTTGTCAGATAGTTTACGCCAACAATTAACAACAAGAAAACTGGAATAGACCAACCTCTAAACCAGGAATGAATAGCACTAATAATCATCAAAAACATGGAAAGTAAAAGCATAATACTTGATGCAGCAGGAATCATAAAATATCGGAAATCTCTAAAAATACCAATAAATAAAATAATGGAGAAAATTGCCAATAAATAAAATGCAGCATTATGATGATGTTGATTCAAAACCTTCATTAGTATTTCTGTATTATAATGAGAAGATTTTCGAGCAATCCTAACTTTAAATGGGCTATACAAATAACTTCTTACTTCTGACTCACCCGGAAGAGCGCCTCTTTCTACTTTTTTCCTAGAAAAAGATGGAGAGAAAAGTTTTATTTTAGGATGTGTTCCGTTTTCTTTTCCTATTGGTATCCCAAATAATTTAAAAAGACTTTTGTTGGTTTGGTTAAAATAAAAAATAGAAAAAAGAATAAAAACAGTATTCCCAATCAAAAAACCAAAATAATAACTTGCTGTTTCATTAATTGAAAAATGTGTCTGATTGGAATAAAATATAAAAAGTCTTATTCCAAAAACGATTAAAAATACCAGTGGGATAGTTGAATTATTGATGCAAAACTTAAAAAAAGCAGAAGAAAGTGTTGCGATAAAGCGAAAACGATAACCCATTATAATGTAGCTAGCAATATGAAAAGCCATGATAAAAATTCCTACCGAAAGCCCTAATAGTAAGAAAGAGAAGAAATTTACCTTATTCAAATATTCAGGAGATAAAAATAAATAAGGGATACCATATTTTACTCCACAATACTCGATTACAAAGCTAAATAATATAACCCAAAAAATACTAAATAGATAATTTCTTTTGATGTGATACAAAAGCAATTGAGTGGGAAAAAAATAAAATAATCTCTTCATAGAATTCTATCTTATACTGTCTTCAAATTTATACGAAAAAAAGATAAAAAGGCTACTTATCTGGTAAAGATCTTTATCTAAGGATAAAAATTACGATATTTGCAATCTTTATTAATACAAGTAGAATGAGAATAACAATAGTTGGTACTGGATATGTGGGCTTAGTAACAGGAGCTTGTTTTGCCGAAATGGGTAATAAAGTTATCTGTGTGGATAAGAATAAGGAAAAAATAGAGGAATTAAAAAATGGGATTGTTCCTATTTTTGAACCGGGCTTAAAAGCAATGGTAAACGAAAGCTATCAAAAGCGAGTGCTTAGTTTTACTACATCATTGGAAGAGGCAATAAATGAATCAGAGATTGTTTTTATTGCTGTCGGAACTCCACAGGATGAAGACGGAAGTGCAGACCTTAGCCATGTAATAAATGTGGCAAAGGAGATAGGAGAGAAGATGAACCACCCTCATATTGTGGTGGATAAATCTACTGTGCCAGTGGGTACTGCTAATAAAGTTAGGGAAACTATCCAAAGCGCATTAGATAACCGAAATGAAGATATTGAATTTGATGTGGTTTCCAATCCTGAATTTTTGAAGGAAGGAACAGCAATTAAAGATTTTATGCAACCCGATAGAGTAGTAATTGGCTCTGAGAATCAAAGCAGTACAAATACGCTCAAAGCACTTTATCGCCCTTTTACAATTAACAGAGAAAGGTTTATTCAAATGGATATTAAAAGCGCTGAAATGACCAAATATGCAGCCAATGCTTTTTTGGCTACCAAAATTAGTTTTATGAACGAAATGTCTAATATTTGTGAAAGGGTTGGGGCAGATGTAAATATGGTAAGAATAGGAATTGGAAGCGACAATCGTATTGGCTATAAATTTATTTATCCTGGATGTGGATATGGAGGAAGTTGTTTCCCGAAAGATATAAAAGCATTGAAAATAACAGCTGAGAATTATGGATATACAGCAAATATTCTACAAGCAGTTGAAAAAGTGAATGTGCATCAGAAAAGAGTATTGGTACAAAAAATAACAGATAAATTTGGTGATAATTTATCAGGAAAATGTTTTGCGATTTGGGGACTTAGTTTCAAGCCAGGGACGGATGATATGAGAGAGGCGGCTTCAGTAATTATTATCAATGAACTGATAGAGAAAGGAGCAACTATCAGAGCTTATGACCCAAAAGCAATGAAGGAAGCAGAAAATCATTATTTTAGAAACCAAAGCAATATATTGTATTGTAAAGATAAATATGAAGCCCTTGATGGGGCGGATGCAGTTGTTTTAATTACAGAATGGAAAGAATTTAGAAGTCCTGATTTCAGTAGGATAAGCGCCCTTTTAAATCAATGTATTATCTTTGATGGCAGAAATCAGTACGATAAAGATATGCTAAAAAAATATGGATATGAATATTATCAAATTGGAGTTAAATGAAGGGAGAGAAACATGACTTTTCTAAGATTAAGTTATTTTTATCAGATGTTGATGGTGTGCTTACTGATGCAGGAATGTATTATACAGAAAATGGTGATGAATTTAAGAAATTCTGTACTTATGACGGAATAGGCTTTCAGCTTTTGCAAAAAACAGGGATAAAAGTAGGTATTTTAACTACTGAAGATAGAGAGTTAAATAGAAGAAGAGCTAAGAAACTTGGATTAGATTTTGATTTTCATGGTTTGAAAGACAAACTTCAGTTAGTTAAAGATTTATGTGAAAAAGAAAATATTTCCTTAGATGAGGTTGCGTATATTGGTGATGATATAAATTGTTTCAGTTTACTATCTAATGTTGGTATTGCTGCTTGTCCGAATAATGCAGTTTCAAAAGTTAAAGCTATTCCGAATATCATTCATCTAAAAAAGAAAGGCGGAGATGGTGTGGTTAGGGAACTGGCGGAAAAAATAATGATATCCAAGAATTAATCCTATAACAATATAGAATTAAGGGGGATGTAGCTGTTGTTATTTATGTAAAGAAATGCAAGAAAAATTGTTCGGTGTTGGTAATCTGGAGAATTTAAAAGTCAAAAAATGAATAAAACCGATAGAATTTATATTGCTGGACATAATGGAATGGTTGGCTCAGCTATCATAAGAGAACTAAAATCAGAGGGCTATGAAAATTTAATTACTAAAAATTCCAATGAGTTAGATCTAAGAAATCAAAATGCTGTGCATGATTTTTTTGAAAAAGAAAAGCCAGATTTTGTTTTTCTGGTAGCAGCAAAAGTAGGGGGAATTCTTGCTAATAATACTTTCCGTGCAGATTTTTTATATGACAATTTAATGATTGAAGCAAATATCATTCATGCTTCTTATTTGTTTAAAGTGAAGAAGTTATTGTTTTTAGGTAGCTCATGTATTTACCCAAAACTTGCAAAACAACCCATGAGTGAAGATGAACTTTTATCGGGTTTCTTAGAACCAACAAACGAACCATATGCCATTGCAAAAATTGCAGGAATAAAATTATGTGAAACTTTCCATGATCAATATGGATGTAACTTTATCTCTGCAATGCCAACTAATTTATATGGGCCAAATGACAATTACGACCTAAAAAACTCACACATTATTCCAGCATTGTTAAGGAAGTTTTATGAGGCAAAACAACATAATCTATCAGAAGTTGAGGTATGGGGAGATGGTTCGCCACTTAGAGAGTTTTTACATGTAAATGATTGTGCTTCTGCCTGTATTTTTTTAATGAATAATTACACTTATAAGCAATTTGTAAATGTAGGCTCTGGGGAAGAAAAAAGTATAAAGGAGGTAGCAGAAACCATAAAACAAAAGATTGGTTTTCAAGGTAGAATAGATTACAATACAACTTATCCTAACGGAACACCAAGAAAACTAATGGATGTTTCAAGAATTAATAAACTAGGATGGAAATATCAAATATCTTTTGAGGAGGGAATTAATCAGATGATTGCTATCTTAGAAGAAGAAGTTCAAAAATTTCAATAAAACTTGAGAATTCTAATCCTTGATAATCATGACTCTTTCACACATAATTTGTATCATTATGTAAAGCAGTTTGAAGACAATGTGCTTGTAGTAAAGAACGATAAAATCTCCTTAACAGAAGTTGAGCAATACGATAAAATTATTCTCTCCCCTGGACCAGGATTACCTGATGAACATAAGAACTTAAAAGAAATTATCAAGCAGTTTTCCTCTACAAAAAGTATTTTAGGGGTTTGTTTGGGTCATCAAGCAATTGCAGAATGTTTTGGGGCAGAACTAAAAAATTTGGAGGATGTGATGCATGGTGTTTCTACCGAGATTATTTTTTCAAAAGAGGAATCAATTTTTAAGAATATTCCTAATCAAATACAAGTAGGCCATTATCATTCCTGGGTGATTGACGAAAAAACTATACCTAACTGTTTTGAGGTTACTTCTAAAAATAAAGATGGAATGATAATGTCAATCAAACACAAGGAATACGATTTAAAAGGAGTGCAATTTCATCCAGAATCTATTTTGACTCAGCACGGACTAATGATGATAAAGAACTGGATTTTTTCATAGTAAATCTTAATAATTCATATCAATCCAGTCTTTCTTTTTTTTCAACTTTAAATCTTTAAGTACAGATGCTTTTACACGAATAGTTAGTGTGTAACTTTTGTGAAATCCTATAGGAATCCAATGGAAAAGTAATTCCCAACAATGTAAATCTCTATATACATCCACAGAAGAATAAGTAAGTTCTTTCTCCTTAAAATCGTAACCAGAACGGAAACCAATTTTCCATTTTGGTGTTATTTTGATATTTCCGGAAAAATTTAAAGATTGTGTAGGGGTAACCTCTGATGAGGCTTGATTATTTTTATTGTAAGCAATGTTGTAATTCATGTTCAAATTCCAAGGAATCTTATAAGAATCATCTTCCTTTTTCTCTTGCTCTTTTTCGCCCTCTGTTTTTTTATTAAAAGAACTTTCAGAGATATTCAATCCTAATGCTGCATTGGCATTTGTAAAACGGGCTAATCGCCCATTCTTTATTTCAAATTGATTCATTCTTTTGCCACTACTATTTATAATATAAGGGTCGTATCTGCTCGAAAAAGTAACATCCAATAGTCCTAAAAGTTTTGTGCGGGCATTCAAGTTTATCGTAGAGAGATTGAGTGAATCCGCAAAAATGTTATAAGAAGAAGAAATCCCCATGCTTTGTAAAAGTGTAATTTTTTTGAGTGTTTCAGTGGTGTCTTTTTTACTTCTAACTTTCATGTCAATCAAATTTCCCAAGCTAAAATTGATATTGCCACTTTTGCTACTGCCTGGGCTACCATAAATTCCATTTTGCATTACGGAATAGGTTTGCGTATTTCCTAATGTATCAGACTGAACTGTTTTGTAATAGCCAAAATCTTCTTTGCTAAAATCAGGACGATAAGAGAGACTTATATTTGGCGTTAGAACATGACGAAATGCCGCAATTTTTCCTTTTTTGAACTGAGAAATTCCATACAATTTTGTATTCAATGATGACGACATACTATAATCGTGTGCTCTTGTAAATTTGCGCAAGGTATCGTTTACAATAGATCTTCCATCCCAACTTTTTTCGATTTGGGTTAAATACCATCTTTCTGTTAGATTAAATCTGGAAGAAAAAGTAAAATACTTCAATAGTTTTACGGATGTACTAATTGGAATGGAGTGCTTCATTCCATTTCTATATTTTGATAAAGCATCTGATTTGAAAAGGAGAGAATCCGTAATTGAAATTTCATTTTTCGTATTCATACTATAACTCACTCCAATTTTGTCGTACCAATTTGTTTTTCCAACTTTCTTACGTTTAAATGGGAAAATACGGTTCATACTAAAAGTAACTGCTGGCAGTGTGAGGTTTACTATTTTAGTATTTGTGTTCTGATTATGATTTAGAGTTGTCGATAAATTAAAAGGTGTTCCCTCCCATTTTTTATTTAAACTAATACTTGAAGTAAATGTATTACTCAAATAATCGTTTGCATTGTAGGAATTGTTTTTATGGTAAGTGCTGCTTCCAGCATTCACATTTGCAGAAAACAGTAGAGAAGGATTGGCTTTTTGGTCTTGTTTATGTGTCCATTTGATAAAGAAATCTTTTTTCAAACTGTAATTAGGAAGATCCTTTTCGCTATTTATCATTCTTCCATAGCTCAAATTCAGATTACCGTTATATTTATATCGTTTTTTGTATCGCAAAAGTGAGCGTGCTGCCCAGCTTCCTTTTGTGTAAATATCTCCTTTTATCGACAAGTCCATTTGTTTATTTAATACATGATAATAGCCTCCATCTTTTAGAAAGAAACCCAGATTTACCGATTCTCCATAAGAAGGAATAAGTATTCCAGAACTCTCTTTGGAAGTATTTGGAAAAAATCCGAAAGGAAGAAAGAGGGGGGTAGGAATATTAAAAACCGTTAAGTAAGCAGGACCGGAAACTATTTTCTTGCCAGGAATAATTTTTATTCTGTTTGCACGAATTGAAAAGTGTGGTTTTTCTGCATTGCAAGTGGTGTATTCTCCTTTTCTCAGATACATTACTTCCGACTGGCTTTTTTTAACCTTTTTCCCATGAATAAAAGCTTCTCCTTCTTTGGTGACTAATTCCTTAATTATTCCTTTTTTACTTTTATAATTATAGGTCATTTCTTTTGCTTTAAAGGTTTTTTCTCCTTCCTTGAAATAAGGGTAACCATTCATTCTTCCAGAAGAATCAATTCTCCCTTTTGCAAAAATTTGATTTCTTGTCCAATCAATTTCAATAATATCGGCTTTAATTTCTGTATTCTCATATTTAATAAATGCATCCCCATAAAGAAAAACTTTTTTATTTACAATATCAAAGCGCATGGAATCGGAGGAGTTATACAGAACGTCATCATTAATAAAAACTTTGTTTGTGGAATCCTTAACTTCTAATGTGTCAGTAATAACAACTGATTCTTGACCAAAAGAGTTATTAGCAAGACATGTTAAGAAAATAAGAGATACAATGAGGAATCTGCTTTTCAAATACAATCTATTAATGTTATTTTTGTGTGTCAAATACCTTAAATGTTTATTGTGCTAAATTTAAAGAAAATCTATAATTTTCACTTACTAAATCTACAACGCATAATTATAGTTTTTCTTTTAATTACGATTGTAGTTTTTCCATCCCAATCTCAAAATGCAAATAACGGCATAAAAAAAATAGTAATTGACCCAGGGCATGGAGGAAAAGATCCCGGAAATCTGGGAACTGGAAGGTATAAAGAAACTGAAAAACATATTGCACTTGATATTTCTTTACTTTTTGGCAATTATGTGAAAGAAGCTTATCCTGATATTGAGATAATATATACTCGTAAAACAAATGATAAATTTTTAGAATTGCATGAGAGAACACAATTGGCAAATGATAATAATGCAGACTTGTTTATTTCCATTCACTGTGATGCATGGACAAACCCCAATGCTTATGGAGCAGGGGTATATGTGATGGGAATGAGTAAGTTGAAAGCCAATATGGGTATTGCGATTAAAGAAAATGCAGTTATTTATTTGGAGGACGATTATAAGCAAAATTATGAAGGTTTTGATCCTAATACTCCAGAAAGTTATATTGTTTTTAGTTTAACTCAAAACACATATTTAGGGCAAAGTTTACAAATCGCTGAAGAAGTAGAACAGCAGTTTGCAACAAGAGCAAACAGGAAAAGTAGAGGTGTAAAACAGGCTCCTTTTTATGTTATTAGTAGGGCCAATATGCCTTCTATTTTAATTGAGACAGGCTTTCTTACAAATCCAAAGGAGGAGGATTATTTGAACTCAAATGAAGGGAAGACATATATTGCCTCAGCAATCTTTAGGGCTTTTAGAAGTTATAAAGAAAGTATAGAACAAGCTTCAAAACAGATTTCTAATAATCAAGAAGTAACTAATCAAAAGAAAGCTAATCAAATTCCAGATAAAGAATGTGGTACTGAATTGTATATGACACCAGAACAGAGATTAATTTACAATCAAACTAGGATAGACAGAAATAGTTGGAAAAAAGAAATTGTAAAACAAGATACTGTGATAGATTCAAAACAAGATATTATCTTTAAGGTGCAAATAGGAACCTATTTAAAAGAGATGAAAAGCAGTGAAAAGTTTCAAGGATTAGAAGTTGAACAACAAATTATTAATGGAACATACAAGTATTTTGTAGGAAATACCCCCAGTAAAAGGGTCGCAGATAAATTGAGAATTAAGATGGTAGAAAGGGGCTTTAATGGAGCATTTATAGTTGCTTTAAAAGATGGTATTAGAATAAATGTAAAAGAAGCGTTAAGTTTGCAAAATCAATAATTAAGATTATGAAAAAAATATCGAAAGAAATTAAGATAGGAATCCTTGTAGTTACTTCAATAGTATTGCTGGTTTGGGGAACAAATTATCTGAAAGGAAGTAATCTATTTGACAGTAGTAAAACTTTTTATGCTCTTTATGATAGAATTGGAGGCCTGCAAGAGGGAAGTGGAGTCATGGTAAGTGGATTTAAGGTAGGTTTCGTAAAGAAAATACAGCTACTATCTGAGGATAACTATAAATTATTAGTTGTAATTAGTATTAATAATGATATTAAGATTCCTGAAAATAGTGTACTGAAGATTGTAAATGAAGATATTATGGGGACAAAGGGAGTTGCTCTTCAGTTAGGTAATTCTAAAGAATTCTTAGCTAAGGGAGATACGCTTGCAACAGATATGGAAACTAGTCTTAAAGAAGAAGTAAACTTGCAAGTATTACCCTTAAAGAATAAGGCAGAAGAACTTATAGGTTCAATAGATTCAGTTGTAACTGTCATTACTTCTGTATTAAGCAAGGATGCACGTGAGAGCCTTACAAAGAGTCTGGTAAGTCTGGATAATACCTTTACCACTATGTCGCAAACTATGACGAAAGTTAACAAAATTGTGGATCAGAATGATGAGAGAATATCAAGTATTATAGAAAATCTGGAAGCAAATAATGATGAAATTACAAATATTTTAAAGAATTTTTCTGACTTATCAGATGATATTGCAAAGTCAAATATAAAAACTACGCTTGCTAGTTTGAATGAAATTTCTAAAAAGATAAGTGACTCAGAAGGAAGTTTAGGTATGTTTATCAATGATAAGGATTTGTATCTTAATCTAGAGAAATCCTCAAAAGAATTGGAAACACTAATAAAAGATATCAAATTAAACCCCAAGAGATATGTTGGTTTTTCTGTTTTAGGAGGTAAATCAAAATCCTACAAAAGACCTTAATCGGAATAAGTATGCATCTTGAAAACTTTATTTTTAGTTTTATTTTAATTTTTGCACTTAGTCTATTTTCCTTTAATCTTTGGAAAATAGTACGTAATATTCGTTTAGGAAAATCAAAAAATCGTTTTGATCAACCATTAAAACGCACAAAGATATTATTAAAGATAGCTTTTGGACAAACTAAGTTATTTGCTCGGCCAGTTTCAGGGATATTACATGCACTTGTTTATTGGGGATTTTTAGTAATTACCATTGGTACTTTGGAAATGATGGTGGATGGTATTTTTGGTTTTGAGAGGTTTTTCGGGGAATTGGGTAGTTTTTATAATTTGGTTACAGCATCAGGGGATGTAATGGCAGTTTTGGTCCTTGTTTCCTGTCTTATTTTTATGTTCAGAAGAATCTTTATGAAGATTAAAAGATTCTCTGGAAAAGAGATGAAGAAATCTTCTTCAATAGATGCAATAATTGCTTTAGTAATAATTGTTTTTTTGATGGTTTCCTTACTTACAATGAATATTGGCTACATTGGTATTCATCCTCAGGATTATTATGGCACATTCCCCGTAAGTAACTTCTTACTTTCCTATTTTACTAATTGGAATTTGCATTTATTTCATGAAATTAGTTGGTGGACACATATTTTACTGGTGCTTATTTTTCTTAATGAGTTACCTTATTCTAAGCATTTTCATGTGGTTATGTCAATACCGAATGTATATTTCTCGAATATTGAAAAGTTGGGCAAGATGGAAAACTTATCTTCTGTTACTAAAGAAGTTAGCCTTATGATGGATCCTAATGCTGATCCTTATGCAACACAACCTTCTGATATTACTCCGCCAGAATCTTTTGGAGCTAAGGATGTAACTGATTTAAATTGGGTGCAATTAATGAATGCATATTCTTGTACTGAGTGCGGTAGATGCACATCAGAATGTCCAGCTAATCAGACTGGTAAATTGTTATCTCCAAGAAAGATTATGATGAATACGCGTGAAAGGTTAAAAGAAGTTGGAAGAAATATTGATAGAAATGGTAAAGATTATTCGGATAATAAATCTTTACTAAATGATTATATCACAACAGAGGAGGTATGGGCCTGTACTACTTGTAATGCTTGTACGCAGGCATGTCCTTTAAATATTGATCCTCTTTCAATCATAGTGGATTTAAGAAGATATTTAGTAATGGAGCAGTCGGCTGCCCCAACTGAGCTAAATATGATGTTTAATAATATAGAAAATAATGGAGCTCCTTGGCAATTCTCAGCAGCTGATAGATTAAAATGGAAAGATGAATAAATTAGTAGAAAAGATAGTAGATGGAGAGCATATCTCTCCTGTATTACCAGATGAGATTAAAAATTACCTAATAGATATTGATGGTACTATTTGTGATGATATACCAAATGAAGAGCCGGAGAGAATGGTGACAGCAAAATTGTATCCTGATGCTTTAGAAACTTTAAATAAATGGTATGAACAGGGACATTATATTACCTTTTTTACATCCAGAGTGGAAGAACATAGAGAGGTTACAGAAGTATGGCTGAAAGAAAATGGATTTAAGTACCATGGACTTTTGATGGGAAAACCAAGAGGAGGAAATTATCATTGGGTGGATAATCATATTGTAAGGGCAACTCGATTTGATGGAAAGTTTACCGATTTAGTAGATAAAGAAGTTAAAATCCAAGTTTTTAAATCTTAATCAGATGAACGAATTGCAGGTAAAAAC
>CAJWUS010000011.1 GCA_913047525.1 uncultured Flavobacteriales bacterium
TATATCTCTCCATGTAGAATTAATATCTGGAATGTAAAACATCTCAACCGGATTTATCCCATTTGTCACATCTACAACTGAGAAACCATCATTTAAGCCAACTAAAGCGTATTCGTTTCCGTTTGCATCTACCCATCCCCATATATCGCTACCTTCAGTATTAGGCCATTCAAAAGTACCCATAAGGGCCAAATTCATACTATTTTGAGAATTAGAGAATAATGGAATTAAAAAGAATGTAATCAAGATTGTTTTAAAAAGAACTTTCATTGTTTTAATTTTATTTCTGCAAATTTAACCTAATATATTACTTTTTGTTTTTTATTGAAGAAATATTAACTAAAATCGTATTCATTCAAGTCATAATCATAAGTCTAAAGTAATTTGCTGACTAGGCTTGTCCGGTTTTGTTTTTACCTTTCTTCCTTCTCCAGGTTCTTCAGTATAGTTCTTTTCTTCATTTTCAATTTCTACCTCTATCATTTCCTCAAAAGGTAGAGGTTTTAACAAATTAATTTCTTTTACTTTTTTGTTAGTCAGTTTATTTCCTATTGATTTTATCCCTTTTATAGCAATAAACTCTTCAAGATTTATTGTTTTTGTCTTTCTTTCTTTACCCTTTTCTTTTACAAAAAGAATTTTAGCTTGTGGCCTCCAATCCGTAGAGACAACCTCTAATAAAGATCCTTTATTATCTGATATAAATAACAATTTCTTACAATTTACATCAACTAAAAATCGTTTTACAAAATAAGTTTGTTTTTTGTTATCAAAATAGATTGCAGAAACTGGTTTTTTAGGATTAAATTTTTCAATTATTATCATATCCTCATCAAAATGAGTAGAAAGTTCAACCTCTTTCAATTCTAATTCCCCTTTCTGATTGATACAAAGGATCTTATCTTCAGCATCAAATTCGCCCAAAAACTCTCCTCTTTCATCTACATTCAGTCTGTGAACAGCATCATCAAACCAAATCTTTCTAGCAGCCAAAGTAGAAATACCCTCTGATTTTAGCTCTACCTTCTTTATAGTATTTTTAGTAACTATTTTTCCATTAGTTCCTCTACCCTTAATTACAATTTCTGAAAAATCAATATCAATTTTTAATTTCTTCAACTTTTGCAATGCGCGCAAATACACACATACTTGCTCTGCTTGCCCATTTGGATTAGCTGTAAAATAAAGCACTTTACTTCCTTTTTCCGATTTGACAAGAAAATAGTTCTTATTACGAGTAACTCCTTTTACAGCAAATCGTTTTATCATATTATATCCTGATTTTCCGTCTTTGTAAATCATATTGTAAATGGTACGCTCATCTCCTTTTTTAAATATTCCGCAATGGATGATGTCTTTTCCAACAAAAGTTTTTTCATCCACTTTTATTATAATCATACTTCCGTCTTTTTTGAAAATGATAATATCATCAATATCAGAACAATCACACACATATTCATCTTTTCTAAGAGTAGTTCCTATAAATCCTTCTTTTCTATTTACATAAAGTTTCTTACTTGCTACTACTACCTTTTTTGCTTCTATATTTTCAAAGGTTTTTATTTCTGTTTTTCTTTTAAATTCTTTACCATAATTTTTCTTCAATTCTTTGAAATAAGCAATAGCATAATCAGTCAAGTTATTTAAATTATATTTTACTTCTTTTAATCTTTCTTCTAATTTTAAGATGTCATTTTTTGCTTTCTCTAAATCAAATTTGGTAATTCTTTTTATCTTAATTTCTGTAAGCTGACTAATATCTTTATTTGTTACTTCACGTAAAAGCTTCTTAGTATATGGCTTTAGTCCTTTATGAATTGTGGAAATAACTTCTTCCCAGCTTTCTAATTCTTCAATTTGGTGATAGATTCTATTTTCAATAAATATCCTTTCAAGGGAAGCAAAATGCCATTTATCTTGAAGCTCATGCAATACTACCTCCAACTCCTGTTTAAGTAAATCTAGTGTTCTATTTGTTGAAATACGTAAGATTTCCGATACACCTAAGAATTTTGGTGTTTCCTCCTCAATTATACAAGAAAGTGGAGATATAGAAACTTCACAATTGGTAAAACTATAAAGAGCGTCTATGGTTTTATCGGGTGATACTTTTGTTGGAAGCGTAATGGCTATTTCTACATTTTCAGCCGTATTATCCTCTATCTTTTTTATCTTAATCTTTCCTTGATCATTGGCCTTTATTATGGAAGAAATTAAAGAAGTTGTGGTCGTTGAAAAAGGAATCTCAGAAATAATAAGAGTGCTTTTATCTTCTTGTGAGATTTTTGCTCTTACTCTAATTCTTCCTCCCCTTTTCCCATCATTATAATTAGTGAAGTCAGCCATTCCACCACTAAAGAAATCAGGAAAGATTCTTGGTTTCACTCCTTTAAGGATTTTGATAGAGGCATCAATTAGCTCATTAAAATTATGAGGCATTATTTTGGTAGAAAGTCCAACAGCAATACCCTCTACCCCTTGGGTTAAAAGCAAGGGGAACTTTACTGGTAAAGTTACTGGTTCCTTACTTCTGCCATCATAAGAGGGAATCCACTCTGTAATTTTTGAGTTGTAAAGTACTTCTAAAGCAAATTTACTAAGGCGGACTTCAATATATCTTGGAGCTGCTGCCTTATCACCTGTGAAAGTATTTCCCCAGTTTCCTTGCATATCAAGTAAGAGATCTTTTTGTCCTATTTGTATAAGCGCATCACCGATAGAAGAATCTCCATGAGGATGATATTTCATGGTATGCCCTATTACATTGGCAACTTTATGATATCTACCATCATCTAACTCTTTTAAAGAATGTAGTATTCTTCTTTGTACTGGTTTTAATCCATCTTCAATATATGGTACGGATCTTTCCAAAATAACATAAGAGGCGTAATCTAAAAACCATTGCTCATACATACCAGAAACATGTATTACATCTTTTAGGTTTTCTCCATTTATATTACTGGACTCTTTATTCATGCATATTCTTATTTTGAATAAGAGATATAATACTGTCTACTATTTTTCTTGATATTTTACAATTACTATTCATCTTCAATTATTTCGTTTTCTACTTTCAAATTCTCAATAATAAACTTCTGCCTTTCTGGAGTGTTTTTCCCCATATAAAAACTTAAAATCTCCTCAATTCCAGCTTCTTTTCCAATTATCACTGGTTCAAGGCGCATATTTTTTCCAATAAAATGCTTAAACTCTGATGGAGATATTTCTCCTAACCCTTTAAATCTTGTGATTTCTGCATTTTTTCCAATCTTTTCAATAGCTTCTATTTTTTCTTTTTCGCTATAACTATAAAAAGTTTTCTTTTTGTTTCTAACTCTAAAAAGAGGAGTTTCCAAAATATGCACATGCCCTTCTTTTACAAGTTCAGGGAAAAACTTCAAAAAGAAAGTAATAAGCAAAAGACGAATATGCATACCATCTACATCCGCATCAGTTGCTAATACAATCTTATTATATCGTAATCCCTCAATACCGTCTTCAATATTAAGAGCTGCTTGCAAAAGATTAAACTCCTCATTTTCATAAACAACTTTTTTATTTAATCCAAAGGAATTAAGTGGCTTTCCTCTTAAGCTAAAAACTGCTTGAGTGCTTACATCACGCGTTTTGGTAATAGAACCAGAAGCTGAATCACCCTCTGTGATAAAAATGGTAGTATCTGTCCGACTCTCTTTTTTTAAGTCATTATAATGTACCCTACAATCTCTTAGTTTTTTATTGTGCAAATTAGCTTTCTTTGCTCTTTCTCTGGCTAATTTCTTAACTCCAGCCATGGCTTTTCTTTCATTTTCCGCTTGCTGAATTTTATTTTGTAGAGCAACTGCAGTTTCAGGGTTCTTATGCAGGTAATTATCCAATTGCGTTTTGATAAAATCATTTACAAATGTTCGAATAGTTACACCAGAAGGTTCCATTTCATTTGAGCCCAATTTTGTTTTGGTTTGCGATTCAAAGACAGGTTCAATTATTTTGATACTTATAGCGGCATATACTGCCTGACGAATGTCAACCGCATCATAATTTTTTCCGTAAAACTCCCGAATAGTTTTAGCAATCGATTCCCTAAAAGAGCTTTGATGTGTTCCCCCCTGAACGGTATGTTGCCCATTTACAAAAGAGAAATATTGCTCAGAATATTGATTTTTGCAGTGTGTAAGTGCAAGCTCAATATCTTCTCCTTTCAGGTGAATTATAGGATATAGAATTTCAGAATCAATATCTCGCTCCAATAAATCGTATAATCCATTTTTAGAAATAAATTTATTGCCATTGTAAAGTATTGTCAGTCCAGGATTTAAATAACAGTAATTCCAGAGCATTTTCTCCACATACTCATTGATAAATCGGTATTTTCCAAATAATTCTTCATCAGGAATAAAGGTAACTTTTGTACCTTTTCTGGAAGAATTATCTTGAATAGGCTCTTCATTAAAAATAATACCTTTATCAAACTCTACCAATTTACTTTTTCCCTCCCTTACCGATTTGATTTTAAAATAGGAAGAAAGTGCATTCACAGCTTTTGTTCCAACCCCATTTAGTCCAACTGATTTTTTGAAAACTTTGGAATCATATTTTGCGCCTGTATTGATTTTCGAAACACAATCAATAACTTTTCCAAGCGGAACTCCTCTGCCAAAATCACGAACAGAAACTCTATTATTTTTGATGGAAACTTCAATGGTTTTACCATGTCCCATTACATATTCATCAATGCAATTATCAATTACTTCTTTGAGTAAAACATATACCCCATCATCAGGAGATGAGCCATTACCAATCTTCCCAATATACATCCCAGGCCTAAGTCGAATATGTTCTTTCCAATCTAAGGACCGAATGCTTTCTTCTGTATAATGTTGTTTTGACATTTATAGTAAAAGAGTATTAACTTTGAGTTTTTAAAGAATGAAAACAAAAGTAAAATAAAAAAAAAATATCGGAATATTATCTGATTGGGTTTTTAACAATCTTTTCAACTTAAAAGATGTTGAACGGTTTTTTATTTGTAGTTTGTAAAAACAACACTATTCATATTCTTCTTTTTACTACAAATCAATCTCTAAACATTAAACCTAAAATGCATCACATCACCATCTTTTACAACATACTCTTTCCCTTCCACTGAGAGTTTTCCAGAATCTCTACATACCTGCTCTGAGCCAAGTTCTACAAAGTTATTATAAGAAATTACTTCAGCACGAATGAATCCTTTTTCAAAATCGGAATGGATTACTCCTGCAGCTTGTGGTGCTTTCATTCCTTTCTCAATAGTCCAGGCTCTAACTTCCTTTACACCAGCTGTGAAATAGGTTTGTAAATTGAGCAAGCGATAAGTTGCCTGAATTAAATGATAAACCCCAGGTTGTTCCAAGCCCATTTCACTTAAAAAAAGTGCTTGTTCTTCCAAATCATCAAGTTCGGCAATTTCTGCCTCAATGGAGGTTGCGATAAGTAAAATCTCAGCATCTTCCGTTTTTATTACTTCATTTATTTGATGAACATATTTATTGCTGTCTTTTGCAGAACTTTCGTCTACATTACAAACATACAATACAGGCTTATGAGTAAGTAAATGTAAATCAGCAATAACTTCTTTCTCAGTATCTGTTACTTCCAAAGAACGAACAGGTTCTCCCTTTTTTAGATGATCAATATATTTATCTAAGATCCCAACTATTTTTATGGCCTCTTTATCGCCAGATTTCGCAATTTTTTGGTTTTTCTCACGCTTTTTCTCAATTGCTTCCAAATCTTTTAATTGCAACTCAAAATCAATAGTTTCTTTATCTCGTACAGGATTCACACTTCCATCCACATGTACAATATTATCATCATCAAAACACCTTAACACATGAATGATTGCATTACATTCTCTAATATTTGCCAAAAATTTATTACCGAGACCCTCTCCTTTGCTTGCGCCTTTTACCAATCCTGCAATATCTACAATCTCAATTGTGGTAGCTTGTATTTTTTCAGGGTTTACTAATTCTGCTAATTTTTCTAATCTCTCATCAGGAACAGTAATGACACCTACATTTGGCTCAATGGTACAAAAAGGAAAATTAGCTGCTTGAGCCTTTGCTTTGGATAAGCAATTAAACAGGGTTGATTTTCCTACATTCGGCAATCCCACAATTCCACATTTTACAGCCATTTTTTATTTTTTTTTGAGTTGGCAAATATATATTAAGAATACAAAATAATGGAAAATACATTAGAGTTTTCAATAATTATTAACACAGCCGTCAGCATTTGATTAAAATTCTATTTTTGCCATTGAAAAAACTATCCTATGCCAAACATTACAGAATTAAAAGAAATTTGCACCCAAATAAGAAGAGATATTGTGCGAATGGTGCATGCTAATAATTCAGGACATCCTGGTGGTTCTTTAGGTTGTACCGAACTTTTAGTATCACTTTATTTTGAGATTATGAATCATAATACAAACTTTACAATGGATGGAAAAAATGAAGATATTTTCTTCTTATCCAACGGACATATCTCCCCTGTTTTTTATTCAGTACTCGCCAGAAGTGGTTATTTTGAAATCTCAGAATTAGCTACATTCCGTAAGATAGATAGCCGTTTGCAAGGACATCCAACTACTCATAATAATTTGGAAGGAGTGCGTATGGCTTCTGGGTCATTAGGGCAAGGGCTTTCAGTAGCAATTGGGGCAGCACTTAGCAAAAAATTGAATAAAGATAATAGTAAAGTTTTTGCACTTTTAGGAGATGGCGAATTGCAAGAAGGGCAAAATTGGGAGGCAATAATGTACGCTTCAGCCAATAAAGTAGATAACCTGATCGCTATTATTGATTATAATCAAAAACAAATTGATGGAAGTATAAATGATGTTCTGCCAATGGGTGATATAGCTAAAAAGTTCAGGACTTTTGACTGGGAAGTAATGGTGGAAAAAGACGGAAATAATCTGGAAGCAATCATCAGTTGCTTAAATAATGCAAAAGATTTATCAGCAAAAGGAAAACCAGTCGTTATCATATTGCATACTGAAATGGGAAATGGTGTTGATTTCATGATGGGTACACACAAATGGCATGGCTCAGCTCCAAATGATAAGCAACTGGCAGATGCACTTTCTCAAAATGTAGAAACTTTAGGTGATTACTAAAAGAATCAAAATATTATTACTCACGTCCCTACTTTTTATAGGAAGCTTTGATACTTATTCTCAGCAAAAAAAGGAGCAAGTAAATAGAATTCTTTTCATTTTTGACGCTTCACAATCTATGCTTGGCAGATGGCAATCTGGTAGAAAAATTGATATTGCCAGAAAATTGCTTTACAATATGTTAGATAGCTTAAAAACAATGGATAATCTAGAAATTGGCTTAAGAGTTTACGGCCATCAGAAAAGTTTTCCCCCTCAAGATTGTGATGACACCAGATTAGAAGTTGATTTTGGAAAAAGTAATGATGTTACCGAAAGAATTAAAGCAAAGTTAAAAATGATTCGGGCGAGAGGAACCACTCCTATTGCTATATCCTTAGAAAAAGGAGCTTACGATTTTCCTAAAACAGATAATAGCAGGAATATTATCATTTTAATTACGGATGGAAGAGAGGAATGCAATATGGATCCTTGCTCGGTTTCTAGGCTTTTGCAAAGAGAAGGAATTATTCTCAAACCATTTGTTATTGGTGTTGGATTAGATGAAACTTACAAGAAAACTTTTGATTGTGTCGGCACCTATTATGATGCTTCAAAAGAAAAGGATTTTGAAACTGTACTTCAAGTAGTTATCTCCCATGTGTTAAACTCCACTACTGCTCAAGTTAATTTGTTAGATGAGAGTGAAAAACCAACAGAGACTAATGTAAATCTCACTTTTTATGATGAGTCTTCTGCTTTAGCAAAATACAATTTTGTGCATACCATGAACCACAAAGGAAACCCTGACACTATGAGTATTGATCCCATACTTAAATACAAAGTAGTAGCACATACTATTCCTTCAGTAGAGTCTGAATTAGTTTCACTTACTCCTGGCAAGCACACCATTATTCCTATCAACACTCCACAGGGATTTTTGGAAGTAAAAATGCAAAGCAAGAAAGATTATCAATTTATCATTAGAAAGTCAGGGGAATCAGCAACCTTACATGTACAAGAAACCAATACAAAGCAAAAGTATTTGACAGGTAAATACGATATTGAAGTGCTGACTATTCCAAGATTTACTATTAAAGGTATTGAAATAAAACAATCGAAAACAACTACAATTAATATGCCTAATACAGGTACAGCCAATATTCTTTTACCCTCAAAAGGCGATGGTGGAATTTACAGATTTAAAGATAATCTGTGGGAACAAGTCTATCCTATTAATGATAATATACAAAGGATAAAACTTTATTTACTTCCAGGAAACTATAAGATTGTATTTCGTTCTAGATCAGCAAAACAGTATATGTATACTAACGAAAAAGATTTTAAAGTGCAATCAGGGAAATCAAAATTAATAAAACTATACTAATTTATGGAAATGAAAGATACACGATCAGGATTTGGAGCAGGACTTACCGAGCTTGGAAGAGAAAACACTAATGTTGTTGCACTTTGTGCTGACCTTACTGGTTCACTAAAAATGAATGATTTTAAAAGTGAAAATCCTGATAGATTTTTTCAAATTGGTATTGCTGAAGCAAATATGATTGGTATTGCTGCTGGTATGACAATTGGAGGTAAAATCCCTTTTACAGGAACTTTCGCCAATTTCTCTACTTCCAGAGTGTATGACCAAATTAGGCAGTCAGTGGCCTATTCTGAAAAAAATGTAAAAATATGCGCTTCACATGCAGGGGTTACATTAGGAGAGGATGGAGCAACACATCAAGTATTAGAAGATATTGGAATGATGAAAATGCTACCAAATATGGTGGTTATTAACCCTTGTGATTATAATCAAACCAAAGCTGCAACCATTGTAATTGCCGATTATGAAGGCCCTGTATATTTACGTTTTGGTAGACCAAAAGTGCCAAATTTTACACCAGAAGATCAAACATTTGAGATTGGTAAAGCAATAAATCTGAAAGAGGGAACGGATATCACTATAGTTGCAACAGGGCATTTGGTTTGGGAAGCATTGGAAGCTGCAAAAACTTTGGGTGATGAAGGGATATCAGTAGAAGTTCTAAATATGCACACCATTAAACCTCTAGACGAAAAAGCTATCTTAAACTCTGTAAGCAAAACTAAATGTATAGTTACTGCTGAAGAACATATGTTAAATGGCGGATTAGGTGATAGTATAGCGCAATTATTAAGTAGAAATAGCCCTACTCCAATGGAAATGGTTGGAGTAGATGACACTTTTGGAGAAAGCGGACCGCCAATGCAATTATTGGAAAAATACAGATTAGATGCAAAATCTATTGTTGCAGCAGCTAAAAAAGTAATTGCTAGAAAGTGATTTAGACTACTACGCTTCTAGATATTAGTATTAGGACAATAGAAAATAGATTATAGTCCACAGAAATAATGTTGTCATCCTGTTTTAGCATTCCCCTCTAATAAGAGGGGTAGGGGTATGATTGAGAAAGGTATAAAAACTAGCAACTGATTACAAATAACACAGATAAAGAATTACTTAATTTATTCCAAAATCCTGACACTTCAAAACAGGGCTTTAATCTTATAGTCCGTAACTTTCAAGAGAGGATTTATTGGCATGTTCGTAAAATTGTAATTGACCATGATGATGCAAATGATGTGGTGCAAAACACCTTCATTAAGGCATGGAAAGCATTGCCAAATTTCAGGAGAGATTCTAAATTATACACTTGGATTTATAGAATTGCAACCAATGAGTCTATTACATTCTTGAAAAAGAAAAGAAAACATCTTTTTCAATCAATTGATGAGGTTTCTTTTTCCTTATCTGCTAAAATAGAGGGACCTCATTTTGATGGAGATGAGATTGAAAAAAAATTGCAAAAAGCCATTCTCACCCTTCCAACAAAACAAAGATTAGTTTTTAATATGCGCTATTATGATGAAATAAAATATGAGGAGATGGCCTTGATATTAAATACTTCTGTTGGCGCACTAAAAGCTTCATATCACCATGCCAAAAATAAAATTGAAGATTATTTGAAAACAAATTAAACTATTTATAAAAAAAAACATCTTATAACTGATGAACAAAAAAATTGACATAGGAAAATTAGAAAAAAGAAATCCTTATATAGTGCCAGAAGATTATTTTTTGGCTCTTATACCCAATATAATAGATAAAGTAGATACCCCAGAGAAAAGACATATTTTTTCTGCTTTTCAGCTACAAACCATTGCTCCAACTTTTGCAATGCTTCTTATTGTTTTTTCAGCAGTTTGGTATAATAATCAAAACCAAGATATAACAAATGAAGATCTGGCAGAACTACTTACCTTTTATGATGTAGAAGATGAGCTTTTATTAGAATTTGTTAATCTGAAACAAGAAGAAACAATTGATGATGATTTATTAAATGAATTTAATTATAACGAACTAATTTATGAACTCTAAAAACAAAAAACATGAACTTTAAAATCTTAATTATCGCAATGCTTTGTCCTTTTTTTAT
Source organism: uncultured Flavobacteriales bacterium (assembly GCA_913047525.1). The sequence goes on from CAJWUS010000011.1 coordinate 10,624, forward strand.
GTTCGCACAATACCACAAGATGGATAAAAAAAGAGAGAAAATTGAAGTACAAAAGATAGCATTCATTACAAAACAATTAGACTTCACTCCTGAAGAAGCGCAAAAATTCTGGCCAGTTTATAATCAATTTTCTGAAGCAAAAGAGCAATTATATGAACAAAGTCGAAAGAATAGAAAAGATATTGACGATTTGTCCGAAAGTGAGATTGAAAAATTGATTGATAACCATATTATCTTAGATCAAAAGAAATTAGATCTAAAGAAAAAATATCATACGGAATTCAAAAAGATTTTAAGTAATAAGAAAATTGCAAAACTTTATCGTGCAGAACAGATGTTTAAAAAAGATCTCCTGAAAAGATTGAAAGGAAGAAAAGAAAAGTCAGATTATAGAAAAAGATAAGATGAATGGTATTATAATAGAATAATACACTCTATCTTCTTATTTTTGCCGCATGAGTAGTGCAAAAAACATCTTTAAAAAATATCAAGCACAAACCTTTCCATTTCCTTCTTGTTTGGAAATTGAAAGAGCCAAAGGAAGTTATATAACGGATGTAAAAGGAAGAAAATACCTAGATTTTGTAGCGGGAGTTTCTGCTTGCACATTGGGGCACTCGAACCCTATTATAACAGATGCTGTAGAAAAACAATTAGATAAATATACCCATGTAATGGTATATGGTGAATATATCCAATCCCCACAATATAAGTTAGCTAAATTATTAGCAGATAATCTCCCTAAAAGTTTAGATTGTACATATTTCACTAATTCCGGTACAGAAGCAATTGAAGGAGCTATGAAGTTGGCTAAAAGAGCTACATGTCGTTCTGAGATTATTTCTTGTAGAAATTCTTATCATGGTTCTACCCAAGGTGCACTAAGTATTATGGGAAATGAAGAAAAGAAAGCAAAATTCCGACCTCTACTTCCTGATTGTTATCAGATTATTTTTAATAATACGAGTACATTAGAAAATATTACAAATAAAACGGCAGCAGTGGTTATTGAACCAATTCAAGGGGCTACTGGATTTGTTATTCCTACAAATAAATTTTTACAAAAAGTAAGGAAGAAGTGTAATGAAACAGGAGCCATCTTAATTTTTGATGAAATACAAACTTGCTTTGGAAGATTAGGAACTTTATTTGGATTTGAGAAATTTAATATGATCCCAGATATACTTTGTATTGCAAAAGGCATGGGTGCTGGTATGCCAATTGGCGCATTTATTTCTTCAAAGGAATTAATGAGTTTACTCACATTTAAGCCACAATTAGGGCACATTACAACTTTTGGTGGACATCCTGTAAATTGTGCAGCATCTTTAGCTTGTTTAGATTATTTACTTACTACTGAGATTATGAAGGAAGTAGAACAAAAAGAACAACAATTTAGAATGCATTTAAATCATCCAAAAATTAAAGAAATAAGAGGAAAAGGACTTATGTTGGCTATAGAACTTGAAGACGAGTTACTAGCTAAAAATGTAGTAGAACAATCTTTAGAAAACGAATTGATTTTATTCTACTTCCTATTTACCAGAACAGCAATCCGAATAACTCCACCTTTAACTATTTCAGAGGAAGAAATAATTGAGGGATGTGAGATAATTAAAGGAATATTAGATTAGTTTTTATTGCTCAGCATAGGCACAAATGAGAATTTTCCATGAGTAGTAATTCTATTCTCTGTATTTGAAATTTTTTCTAATAGTTTCATTTCTTGTATGTTTCCACTTCCTATTGGAGCAACCAATTTCCCTCCAATTTTTAACTGATTAATTAATGCATTTGGTATTTCAGAAGCTCCACAAGTAATAATTATCTTGTCGAATGGAGCTAAAGTAGCTAATCCTTTATAGCCATCTCCATAAAAAAACTTGCAGTTGTAGCCAATTTTAGGTAAAAACTCTTTTGTTTTTTGATAAAGTTCCTTTTGTCTTTCAATGGTATAAACCACCCCTTCCATTGATACCAAAACTGCTGCTTGATAGCCAGAGCCAGTTCCTATTTCTAATATTTTATCATGTTGTTTTACATCTAAAAGTTCGGTTTGTGCAGCAACCGTAAATGGTTGTGAGATGGTTTGCCCAGCCCCTATCGGAAAAGCATTATCCTCATAAGCAAAACCAATAAATGCATTATCCATAAAAAGATGCCTTGGAATTTTGCCAATTGCTACTAGCACTTTCTGCTGTTTTATTCCTTTTTGACTAATGGTTTCTACCAGTTTTTTCCTTAGCCCCTGATGTTTGAATGTGTCTTGCATTATAATTCTCTCCTTAAATTGTTATTCGATTAAAAAACTTTATTTTCGCCAGAAAAATACATTACAAAAGAATGATAAAAATTGGCGTAATTGGTGCTGGATATTTAGGAAAAATACACATTCGTTTGTTAAAAGAAATAAAGGAGTTTGAAGTTGTTGGTTTTTATGATTCGAATGATGAAAACTCCAAAAAAATAACAACAGAATTTGGAATTTCTTCATTTAGCTCAGCAAAAGAGTTGATAGATAAATGTGATGCCATTGATGTAGTTACTCCAACTAAATACCATTTTGAGTATGCAAAAATGGTAATAGAAAAAGGCAAACATTTGTTTGTAGAAAAACCCATTACATCAACAATAGATGAAGCGCAAGAATTAGTAAAATTAGCAGAAGAAAAAGAAGTGAAAGTGCAAGTTGGGCATGTGGAAAGGTTCAATCCTGCTTTTACAGCAATACAGAAAGATTGCAATAACCCCATGTTTATTGAAGCCCACCGATTGGCAGAATTCAATCCAAGAGGAACAGATGTCCCTGTAGTGCATGATTTGATGATTCATGATATTGATATAATTCTGAAAATAGTTGACTCAAAGATAAAAAGCATTCATGGAAGTGGTGTTTCTATTATTAGTGATACGCCTGATATTGCCAACGCTAGAATTGAATTTGAAAATGGATGTGTAGCAAATCTAACAGCAAGTAGAATCTCTTTTAAGAGTATGCGTAAAACAAGAATTTTTCAAAAAGACGCATACATATCGATTGATTTTTTAGAAAAAAAGGCGGAACTTATCAGAATGAAAGATGCAGAAATTACAGACGATCCTTTTGCTTTGATTATTGACCCAGGCAAGGGTAAAATAAAAAAACAAATAGAATTTGAAAGCCCTAAAACTACTGATAATAATGCCATAAAAGATGAGCTTACTTCCTTTTACCATGCTATTGCAAATAATACAGATACAATAGTAACAACTGAAGACGCCTATAAAGCCATTTATATTGCTCAGCAGATTTCTGAACAAATCGAAAAACAATAAACAAAGAACACATTCGTTTGATGAAGCATAAAACCACCATGAAGCACATTATTTTTTCCTTCCTTTTTATTAGCTTTCTTTATCAAAGTTGTGAAGAAATAAATATCAATGAAGGGGTTCCTTCTTATATAAGCATCCCTTTAATTGAGGTAGATTCTGTCCAAAGTGGTGTAGGAAGTAATTCAAACAAAATAACAGATGCCTGGGTTTATTTTGATAATAACTTGCAAGGAGTTTATCCCCTTCCAACTACTTTTCCTGTGTTACTCAGTGGCAAAAAAAATATAAGCATAAAAGCAGGAATAAAAAACAATGGCATTGCTGCCACTAGAGAAAAATATCCTTTTTATGATTATTTTAATGCTGAAATAACACTTGCAAAAAACAGTACACTATTATTAGATTCTATTGTAGTAAGTTATGCTGATAATTTGGATTTTCACATCATAGATTTTGAAAATGGAAGTAAAGAGTTTGAAGCAACATCCAGTAGTGACACTACTTTTTTACTTGCTAACGATACCGTATTTGAAGGAAATTCTGGAGGGGTACATTTAGGCTCACCTCATTTAACTTTTGAAATTGCTACTGAAAAAATTCAGCTTCCAAAAGTGGGAACCCCTGTGTATGTAGAATTAAATTACAAATGTAATACAGCTTTCCAAGTCGGTGTTTTTGCAAATTATGATCAAGAGCCTGTTATTATACAGTCTATTCTTACAATAAATCCTAAACTAGAGTGGAATAAAATTTATATTGATTTGACCTCTGCTATAATTAACACTCAAAATGCAGACAGTCATAAAGTTTTTATCTCTATGAAAAGAGATATTAATAGTAATGAAATAGCCGAGTTATATGTTGATAACTTCAAAATCGTATATTAAATTGAATAAAACAACACAACTCATAAAATATCTATTTTTTGATTTATTATCGGCAGTAATATCGTGGACTTTTTTTTTCAGCTATCGTAAGGTTTTTATAGAAGAGTTAGCAATTGATTTTACCAATAAGTTTTATCTTGGCATTGTTCTTATTCCTATTTTTTGGATAATATTATATGGCGTAACGGGTACTTACAAAAACATTTTTAGAAAATCGAGACTGAAAGAGTTATCGGAAACATTTTACATAGTGCTTATTGGTACAGTCATTATCTTTTTTGTTGCTCTACTTGACGATTATATCGACAACTATCGAACTTATTACAGTCTCTTTGTTGTTCTTTTTTGTTCGCATTTATTTTTCACTGCCCTTTTTAGGTTTTCACTCACCACTATTACCGCAAAAAAAGTCCATCAGAAAAAGATAAGTTTTAATACCCTTATAATTGGAAGTAATGTAAAAGCAATGGAAATGTACAAGGAACTAGAAGGTCAAAAATTATCGAGTGGATACAATTTTGTTGGATTTGTAAATGTAGAAGAAAAATCGCAATATCTGCTGAGTGAATTTATTCCTAAACTAGGAAGTCTAGAAGCTATTATTGAAGTGATAAATGAGTATAATATTGAGGATGTAATTATTGCAGTGGAGAGTGCTGAACACCATAAAATTGAAGAGATTATTGACCTATTGGAAGGTTCCGATATCTATATTAAAATGCTACCAGATATGTATGACATTATTTCTGGAAAGGTAAAAACGAGCACTATTTTCGGAACTGCACTTATCGAAATTGAGCACGATTTGATGCCTACTTGGCATTGGTTCTTGAAAAGGGTATTTGATGTAAGCGTTTCTTTATTTGTAATTATTATCCTTTCTCCTTTATTTTTAATTTCTGCGCTTTTGGTTAAGTTTTCTTCATCTGGAGAAGTTCTATTCAAACAAGAAAGAATTGGTTTACATGGTAGAGGTTTCAATATTATTAAGTTTCGTTCTATGTATGAGAATGCAGAAAGTAATGGACCACAACTGTCCTCAGATGAGGATAAGCGAATTACATCTTGGGGAAAAATTATGCGCAAAATAAGACTGGATGAATTGCCACAATTTTATAATGTATTAATTGGTGAAATGTCAATTGTAGGGCCAAGACCTGAAAGACAATACTATATAAATTTGATAGCTGAAAAAGCCCCTCATTATCATCATTTACATAAAGTAAAACCAGGAATCACATCCTGGGGGATGGTAAAATTCGGCTATGCTGAAAATATTGAACAAATGATTGAAAGAATGAAATATGACATTTTGTATATAGAGAATATATCCTTTGCTTTAGATTTAAAAATTTTAATATACACAGTGCTAATTGTATTGCAAGGCAGAGGAAAATAGATAGGAAAAGAAATTATACAAGAAACAACAAATAAATGAATAACATAACCGTAATTGGAGCTGGTACCATGGGCAATGGAATAGCCCATACTTTTGCCCAAAGAGATTTTAATGTAAACTTGGTTGATATATCAGCAAATGCATTAGAAAAAGCAATTTCCACTATCAGTAAGAATCTGGATAGAATGGTAAAAAAAGAGAAGATTACAGAGAAAGATAAGATTAGCACGCTATCTAATATTACAACTTATACTGATATATCGAAAGGAGTTAAAGGAGTGGATTTAGTATTGGAAGCAGCTACTGAAAGTAAAGAGTTGAAACTGAAGATTTTTGATCAATTGGATAATGTGTGTGATGAGCATACTATTTTAGCCTCAAATACCTCATCCATCTCAATAACTGAAATTGCTACAATAACCAATAGGGCAGAGAAAGTGATTGGAATGCACTTTATGAATCCTGTTCCTATTATGAAACTGGTGGAAGTAATAAGAGGTAAAGCAACTTCAGATCAGGTTACTTCTACAATAATGGAGATGAGTAAAACCCTAGGCAAAATTCCTGTTGAAGTGAATGATGCTCCAGGGTTTGTGGCCAATAGAATACTCATGCCAATGATTAATGAAGCCATTTATACTTTGCATGAGAATATATCTTCTGTTGAAGGAATTGACACGGTAATGATGTTAGGCATGTCGCATCCTATGGGACCCTTGCACTTAGCTGATTTTATTGGTCTAGATATCTGCCTTTCGATTTTGGAAGTGATGCATGAAGGATTTGGTGGTAAAAAATACAGCCCCTGTCCTCTTTTAATAGAAATGGTAGATGCTGGTAAATTAGGCATTAAATCAGGTGAAGGTTTTTATAATTACTCTGATGGATCCAGAAATAAAAAAGTTGCTGCACAATTCAGTAAAAACTAATTCAACCTTCCTTCCAATTTTGCTTGTAGAATAATATGTTCAATTAGCATGTCTTCTCTATCATTTATTGGGTCGTATTTTGTTTTCAAGTCATTGTTGTAAAACTTAGCTAAGGTTTGCCAAAAAAAAGCATTGAACCTTCCTCTATACGATTTTACTAACTGATAAGAGGTAATTTGTGTTTCTCTGTAAATCAATTTTACCAATATCCGCCCTTCACTCATTGTTAAGTTTTTAAGCTTTTCCGTATATTCCTCTTTCACCCACTTAGCAACCTCTTTTGTGTAGCGTTTTTTGTGCCTTCTTTTTGGTATACTATCCAAACCATCTTGTATCGCCCATAACTTTACTTTTGCGGTAAGGGAGTAAGGATACACTTTCAATACTTTTCTTTTTAGGATGTAATATCGCAATTTTTCATCAGAATCCTTAAAAGCTAAAATCTCTACTTCTGGCACTTTGGAAAGAATGATAGTATCTTCATCAACTATTGCAAATTCTTTAATAGTAGGCTTTACTTGCGCCTTCACAAATAGTCCAAAACCTAAAAAAACTAGAAGAAAAAGTATCTTCTGAAATTGCATCTTATTTTTGAAGAATGAGTTTGTGTTCAGTGCTAGCATTAGCAGTTGTTACTTTTGCAAAATATATGCCATTATTGAGTTCGCTTAAGTCTAAATAAAATTCGAAAGCATTTACACCCAAAAATTTAAATAATAATTTACCACTTACATCCATAATTGAAATGGATTCCATTGGCATATCGCTACTTATTTCGCACATACCTTTTAGTGGATTAGGATGCACTACAATTTGATGTATTTCTTCATCTAGCCCTGTATATATTGCTGTGTAATCTGCAGAGGAAACATCACAGCCATTATAGTTAATCTCTACTTTGTAAATTCCTGCTTGTGTGATGTTAATTGTATTTGAATTTGCGCCATTAATGATTACTCCATTTAAATACCACTGATAGCTATAAGAAGAATTGCTGATAGTGGATAACTGATTTCCATTTTGAGTAATTATTGGTGTGTTTAAAGGAGTACTTAAAACTGCAGTAACCTCAGTGTAATTTGATTTACAGTTTTCTTGTAATTGCAAATTATAAAAGAAATAATGATATGTTGCACTATTTGGAGAATTATGTCCAGTGATGCTTGCTAAAGCTCCAATGTTATAAGGGTATGCAGCTCCTGTTGAGTTCCGGTATAGATCAGAACCAGCAGCACCAATTCCTAGCTCAAAATCATTACCAACAGGTAAATCAAAATCCACAAATAATGTATTTAATCCAGGGGAGACAGTTATGGTTGTATCGTCAATTACACTGCTATTATTATCTCTTAGCTCAAAAGTAATGATATTTGACGAACCAGCATATACATCTAAAGAAACAATAGTTGATGGAGAATAACAATCAATAAATAGATGTCTGTCATTATTATAATGCCCACCCCCTCCAATGTTATTATCTACTGGACCACCAAAAACAGGTGCGCTTTCCTTTTTTAGGTAATAAGAAGTAGAATTGTTTAGTGTTGGAGTGGTAAAAGAGTTTCCTGTTCCAATAATAATATTACTTGTAGTATCATCATACCAATTGATAGTTCCTGTTGAGAAAGAAATAAGTGTAAAACTACTGGAATCAGCACAAATGGTATCGTTATAAGCAATTGGTCCTAGGTTATAAGCAACCGTTATAAAATTTGTTTGCGATATATTATCTGTTCCTAATGTATTTGTAACTTGCAGACTTACCGTATAAATACCTTGATTTTGATAAGAATGGGTTGGATTTTGTTGTGTGGAAGTGTTTCCGTCCCCAAAATCCCAAAGCCAAGAACTTGGGTTATTAGAACTTAAATCAATAAAATTAATATCTCCTGAGCATGAAGTTGTACTTTGTGCTGAGAATGATGCTATAGGAGGTGCTGCACATCCGCTATTCGTTGGTTGTTCATTTACTGCAACCTCTCT
>CAJWUS010000012.1 GCA_913047525.1 uncultured Flavobacteriales bacterium
AGAAACTATGAATTACAAAGTAAAAGACATATCCTTAGCAGATTGGGGAAGAAAAGAAATCCGATTAGCTCAGGCTGAAATGCCAGGTTTAATGTCAATTAGGGAAGAGTATGGGGATAGGAAACCACTCGCAGGAGCAAGAATTGCAGGTTGTTTACATATGACTATACAAACGGCAGTATTAATTGAAACATTAATTCATTTAGGGGCTGAGGTTACATGGTCATCATGTAATATTTTCTCAACTCAAGATCAGGCAGCAGCCGCAATTGCAGCTACAGGAGTTCCTGTTTTTGCTTGGAAAGGAATGAGTGAGGAGGAATTTGATTGGTGTATTGAGCAAACGCTTCATGCTTTTGAAGGAGGTAAACCATTAAACATGATTTTAGATGATGGTGGAGATTTAACCAATATGGTATTGGATAGATATCCGGAATTGGTTGGAAATATTAAAGGATTATCTGAAGAAACTACAACCGGGGTACATAGATTGTACGAGAGAATGGAAAAAGGAACGCTTACACTTCCTGCGATAAATATTAACGATTCAGTTACAAAATCAAAATTTGATAATAAATATGGATGTAAAGAATCTTTAGTAGATGCTATCAGAAGATCTACTGATGTAATGATGGCAGGAAAAGTGGCTGTTGTTGCAGGTTATGGTGATGTTGGTAAAGGTTCGGCAGCTTCACTTAGAGGTGCTGGAGCAAGAGTAATTGTTACGGAAATCGATCCTATTTGTGCACTTCAAGCTGCAATGGATGGTTTTGCAGTTAAAAGAATGGATGATGTTTGTAAAAATGCAGATATTATTGTAACAACAACTGGAAATAAAGATATTATTCAGGCTCGTCATTTTGAGAGCATGAAAGACAAGACGATTGTTTGTAATATTGGGCATTTCGATAATGAAATTGATGTTGCTTGGTTAAACGAAAATTGGGGAGATACTAAAAATGAAATTAAACCTCAGGTGGATATGTACACAGTAAATGGTAACGATATTATTTTACTTGCAGAAGGTAGGTTGGTTAATTTAGGTTGTGCAACAGGGCATCCTTCTTTTGTTATGTCTAATTCATTTACTAACCAAGTATTAGCGCAATTAGAACTTTGGAACAATACAGAAAAGTATGAGAACAAAGTTTATATGCTTCCTAAACATCTAGATGAAAAAGTAGCCAGATTACATCTTGCAAAAATCGGGGTAGAACTAGAAACTTTAAGGCCAGATCAAGCAGAATATATAGGCGTAAAAGTAGAGGGGCCGTATAAACCTGAATATTACAGATACTAAAAATAGTTACTAGTTAATAAATTAAAATCCCGAGAAATCGGGATTTTTTTGTTCTAAAGATTTGTGGGATTTGCCCATGTGAAAAAAATAGTTGTCATACTAAAACCTGTGTAAAGCATCTCGTTTCTGAACTAATTTTTCAATATACCAGTCACAAACTAACAACTCAAAACTCATAATTCAACACCTAGAACTAGTGTCAAGTTATAAACTCTTTCTTAATTATAAATACTCAAAAAATCACCTTCCAAAGTATTTGAATATTGTTTTAAGGGGAGTATGGCAGGGCTCCCAATAGCATTTCCATTTTGGTTGAGTAAAAATTTAGATTCACAACAATTACAAATAGCAATAGGTGAGTTGATTGAATCAATTTTAGCACAACTAAGTGATGGCTCATAACTACAATTCCTGTCATAGGTTTTATAAGTATTAAAATCCTGCCGATAAACAATAATACCTTTTACGCCTTCATCTTCAATAAATATATAATTACCTACCGTTTGTAAATCAGAATGCTCAGGTAAGCTTAAATTGAGGTTGTAATCAACCATTACATTTTGTATGTAATCTTCTTCTTTTTGACATGCAAAAAAAAGCAAAAAGCAAAGGACTAAAATTCTAATTTTCATAGTGTTTGCAAGATTATGATTTTTTTCAAAACAATAAAGAATCAGAGCTTATTTTTTTCTTTTATGAACCTTCAAATTATTTATATCTTTTTATATCTTTACGCCCTTGTTTTTTAAATAGTTATTAAAACAAACTAAAAATATGTTAAGAAAAATATACTTACTTTTTGCTACTGTCCTTTTCTCGGCAGTTGCCTTTGCTCAAACGGGTACTTTAAAGGGTACTGTTTTAGATGCTCTCAGTGGGGAAGCAGTTCCTTTTGCTAATGTTATTATTGAAAGAAACGGAACCCAAACTGCTGGGACTACAACCGATTTTGATGGGAAATTTACCATTAAACCAATTGAGCCCGGAACTTATACGGTAAAAGCAACTTTTGTTGGTTATCAAACTTATATGATGACTGGCTTAATTATCTCAGCAAACAAAATTACATTTCAGGATTTAAAGATGTCCTCAGGAATTCAACAAGTTCAGGTTGATATTCATGAATATAAAAAACCACTGATTGATCAAGACAATATTACTGGTGAAACAAAAACTGCAGAAGAAATTGTAGCTATGCCAACAAGGTCTGTGGCTTCTGTTGCGGCAACTACTGCTGGTATTTACCAAAAGGATGAAGGAGAGTCCTTAAATGTGAGGGGTTCTCGTTCGGATGCAACCGACTACTATATTGATGGTATAAAAGTAAGGGGTAGCTTGGGCGTACCACAATCTGCTATTGAGCAAATTACAGTAATGACAGGTGGTTTGCCAGCACAATATGGAGATGCAACAGCTGGTATTATTTCCATTACTACAAAGGGTCCTTCCAACAAATTTTATGGAGGGGCTGAGATGGAATCATCTTCTTTATTTGACAAATACAACAAAAATATTTTTGGGCTAAATTTATCAGGCCCTATTTTGAAGAAAAGAAATGAGGATGGGGTCAAAGAAAATTCTATTATTGGCTATTTCTTTTCTGGGGAATTTAGAATGGTGGATGATACGGATCCTTCCGCTATTGGAAATTGGAAAATAAAAGATGATGTACTAGCCGATTTAAAAGCAAATCCTTTTCGTCCTGCACCAGATGTTTCTGCCGGATTTTTGCAAAATGCAGAATTTGTTCAAATGAAGGATTTGGAAAAAGTACAAGCAAGACAAAATGTAGCACAAAAAAGAATAAGTGTTTCTGGAAAATTAGATTTTAAACCTGCCAACAATACCTTTTTATCATTAGGTGGAAATTATTACTACAATACAGGACATTCTTACACAAGAACATATTCTCTTTTCAATTCCAATAATAATGCGCAAAGCATTAGCAATACTTGGCGAGTATTTGGTAAACTAACCCAAAAATTTGGAACCCAAGAAGCAGATGATGAAGAAAGCGCATCTACCATAAAAAATGCCTTCTTTACCATTCAAGGAGATTATACCAGAAACCAATACAAAACCCAAGATGATTCACATAATGAGAATATTTTTGATTATGGTTATGTAGGTAAATTTAAAACCTATAAAGAAAACATATATGATAGAGGTACCATATATGATACAACAGCCGGTCATTATATTAGTGGCAATATACATTCTGGTTGGACAGATACACTTTATACCTTTGTAGCTGGTAATCAAAACCCAGATGCTGCCATCTATACTGATAAGTACTATGAAATGTTCAAGGATTATGGGATGACCTCTTATATTGATGGTTATGGGATGGATGGTGTTATCCGTACGCCACTTGATTTGCAAGGTGTAGGTCTATCCAATGGAGTACGATCTTTACCTATCTATTCTCTTTGGTATCCTTTCGGGAGAGAATACAATTATTATGGTTACTCCCAATATTCGCAAACAACATTCAAAGCATCTGGTTCTGCCGATATAAAAGACCATGAGTTTTCTTTTGGTATTGAGTACGAACAAAGATCGGATGCTTCATGGGGCGTGAGTCCTGTTGGGCTTTGGGGGTTGATGAGACTTTTAACAAACAAACACCTTTCTCAATTGGATTTGAGTGATCCACATACTGTATTTGAGAATGGTGATTATACGGTAAATTATGACAGACTTTATGTAGCAGAAGACCAATCTGTTTTTGATAGAAATATAAGACTAGAATTAAAAGGAACAGCTGATAATGTAGATTGGATTGATATTGATTCTTATAGTCCGGACACCTATGATTTGAGTTTGTTTTCTGCTGATGAATTGCTCAATGATGGTGGTTCTTATGTGTCATATTATGGTTACGATTATTTAGGTAATCGATACACAAGCCAACCTACATTTGAAGATTTCTTAACCAAAAAAGATAAAAACGGAAATTATACAAGACCTATTGCTGCTTTTCAACCAATTTATACGGCTGGGTACATACAAGATAAATTTGCCATTGAAGATCTTATTTTCAATGTAGGGATAAGAGTTGACAGGTATGATGCCAACCAATTGGTATTAAAAGATAAATACTTGCTTTATGATACTTATACTGCAAACACTACAAAGGCAAGAGATTTAGGTAGCTTATCTCAATTTGGAGAGGATCATTATGTATATGTGGATGATATTGAAAATCCTTCATCAATTGTAGGTTATCGAAATGGAGATACTTGGTATGACCATACCGGTGCTGAAATTTCAAATCCTGATATTTTAATAAATGCTGCTGGTGGCAAAATAGCTCCTATGGTAAAAAATCCTACTGCTGCAGTAAACGGAGAGTTAAGTACAAATGCTTTCAAAGATTATGATCCACAAACCATCATTATGCCAAGAATTGCTTTTTCTTTTCCCATTTCTGATGAGGCACAGTTTTTTGCACACTATGATGTACTTACCCAAAGACCGCCAAGCAGAAGTCGTTTCGATCCTACACAATATTATTTCTTGGAGCAAAATATTGGAGGTTTGCTCAACAATCCTGATTTGAAACCTGAAAAGACGGTAGATTATGAAATAGGATTTGCACAAACACTTTCTTTAAAATCGGCTTTAACCATTTCTCTTTTCTACAAAGAATTAAGAGATATGATACAAGTAATGAACCTTCCAGGGGCATACCCAGGAAGATACATGACTATGCAAAACTTAGATTTTGGAACGGTTAAAGGCTTATCAGTTGCCTTTGATTTAAGAAGAACAAATAATGTAAGCATGACAGCCAACTATACTTTGCAATTTGCTGATGGTACTGGCTCTTCTGCTACTTCTGGTTATAGTATAGCCAACACCGAACAACCAAATTTAAGAACCACAACACCCCTTAGTTTTGACCAACGCCATACCATTTCGCTTTCTGTCGATTATCATTATGGTGCTGGAAAAGATTATAATGGGCCTGTTCTTTTCGGAAAGAAAATATTGCAAAGAGCAGGCTTTAATGCCATAGTATCTGCCGGATCGGGTACGCCTTATTCTAAACAATCTAATATTACACAGGAGGCAGCTTTTGGAATTCATAAACAAGGCTCATTAGATGGAACGCTTTATGGCTCTCGTTTGCCATGGCAGTATAGGGTAAGCACCAAAATAAACAAAGAGTTCGAGATAAAATGGAACGACAAGAAGCGCTCACATGTAAATGTATACTTGCAAATACAAAACCTATTTGACACTAAAAATATTATTAGTGTGTACAGAGCAACAGGTAATCCTGATGATGATGGCTACCTTACATCAGCAGCTGCTCAGAACGATATTAATGCAAAAAATGACACCCAATCTTTTATCGATCTATACAGAATAAAAGTGAATAATCCTTCTAATTTTTCTCTACCAAGGATGATGAACTTAGGATTAACCATTAGTTTCTAATTTAAAAAAAATGAGATTAAAGAAAAATATAACCTTCATGAAAAATAAAATACAACAGCTTTTTGCTATTGGGCTTGTACTTATGTATAGCAATCTTGTGGCCAAGGAAAATGTTATTGGGTCAGGGATGAGCACAGTAGTACAAACTAAAATTGCAGCAACTTGTGCAAAATCTACCTCACAAACGGATTTGAATATAAACAATGTAAGAGCTACTATATTAGGAGGTGGAGATATGTGGTGGGATTTAAATGACGCACAATACGAAATACCAAAAGGAAGTATGAAAAATTCCTTATTTGCTGGTGCACTCTGGATTGGAGGCGTAGATGATGGAGGGCAATTAAAAGCAGCAGCACAAACCTATAGACAGTTTGGTGGTAACGACTTTTGGCCTGGACCTTTAGATGTTACTACCGCTTCAATTACAGATGAGGAGTGTTTGGCTTATAACAAGCACTTTAAATTGGAAAGGGCTCAGGTAGATGAGTTTATTGCCCGGCATGTAGATACACAAGACCCAACATACACCATACCAGATGAAATTTTAGACTGGCCAGCACATGGAGGGCCTGGACAAGATCCATATTTAGCTCCTTTTCATGATTCTAATGGAGACGGTATTTATAATCCTTATGACAATGATTATCCGGATTATAATATGACAGGAAATAATGATAATGCCAAAGTTTTTGGCGACCAAACGCTTTGGTGGGTGTTTAATGATAAAGGTGGCATCCATACTGAAACAGAGGCAGATCCAATTGGTCTGGAAATACACGCCCAAGCATTTGCTTTTGTTGCCGAAAATGAGGTAAATGACATGACTTTCTATAATTATAAAATAATAAACAGAGCAAATCAGCGCCTAAACGATACTTATTTTGGGCAGTGGGTGGATGCAGATTTGGGTTGGGCTTTTGATGATTATGTAGGTTGTGATGTGGGCTTAGGGCTAGGCTTTTGCTACAATGGAGATGCAGAAGATGATGGTGCTGAGGGTTATGGTTTTAATCCGCCAGCAATTGGAGTAGATTTTTTCCAAGGTCCAAGAGCAGATATAAATGATGGAGTAGATAATGACAGAGATGGTTTTATTGACGAAATGGATTCTGTGATTAACCCAGTAACTGGGCTTTGGGAATACACCCAATATGAAGAAATCATCATGTCAAAATTTGTGTATTACAATAATGACGGATCTATGCAAGGAAATCCTAGTACAGGTTCTCATTTTTATAATTATTTAAGAGGAATTTGGAAGGACAATGTACCTATGACTTATGGAGGAGATGGAAAAGGTGGGGGTCCAGGTGCAACCACAGAAATTTGTAATTTTATGTTCCCTGGCTCTTCCGATCCAGACATGTATTCCCAATTTGGAGAATGGACAGAAGTAACTGCCGGAAATGTACCTGATGATAGAAGATTCATACAATCTTCTGGACCTTTTACCTTAGAGCCAGGTGCTGTTAATTATATTACAGTGGGTGTAATTTGGGCAAGGGCTAATGCAGGCGGAAATACCGCATCCATTGCACTAGTAAAAGTATATGATCGTGAGGCGCAAGCATTATTTGACAATAACTTTAATATCCTAAACGGACCTGACGCTCCGGATGTAACAGTGAGGGAATTAGACAAAGAATTAATTTTTACCCTTTCTAATGGAATATCCTCCAATAATATAGATGAAAGTTATTCAGAGAAAGATCCTTATATCACCAAGCCAGCGAATTTACAATCTAATCCTAATTATGAATTTCAGGGCTATTTGGTATACCAACTTATCAATGGAACTACTTCAGTAACCGATTTGGATAATATTGACAAAGCAAGGTTGGTTTTTAGATGTGATATAAAAGATGATGTGAGCGGTATTGTCAATCAGTATCTCGATCCTATCTTAGGCGTCTTTACCCCAGTAGAGGAAGTAGGAAGTGTGATGAGTTCAGGTATGAAGGGCTCGGTAGATAATGGCGTTGAATATTCTTTCAAAATTACAGAAGACCGCTTTGCCTTAGGGAATACCCAATTGGTAAATCATAAAACTTACCATTATATGGCTATTTCTTATGCCTATAATAGGGCAGAAGAAAATGCAGATCCTTATGATGTAAACCATCCTGATTATGATGGACACAACCAACCTTATATTGCAGGGCGTAGAAATATTCAACTCTATAGCGCAATACCTCATTTTACTGAGCCAGAAGCAGGAGGTACTCTGCTTAACTCTTCTTTTGGGGATGGTGTGAAAATAGAAAGATTAGAAGGAACAGGAAATGGAAATATTCCTTTGGAACTTACAAAAGAAACAGTGGATGAGATTCTTAATTCTTCTTCTCACCGCTCACTATATCCTATATACAAAAATGGCTTAGGCCCAATTGATGTAAGTGTGGTAGATCCGGTTTCTGTAAAAAAAGGAACTTATATTTTCACTTTGGAAGATCCTATCTATACAGGGAATAATATTACCTCTTACGGAAAATGGGTACTAACCAATGAGGCTACCGGAAATGAAGTGGCATCTTCCACCAAACCAATTGAAGTGGGCTCAGAAAAATTAATATCCAATATTGGTCTTACTATTAAAATTCAGCAAGGGGTAAATCCGGCTGAGGACCCACTCCTTATTTCGAATAATGGTTTGATTTCTTCCTCCATGGAATTTGAAAATATAAATGACAGATGGCTATCGGGTGTACCAGATAGAGATGATGAGAATGGTTTTTTCTGGGGTCTAAACTGGATAAGGGCTGGCTCTTATGAAAATCCAGATAATGGCCAATTGAGTGATTACTCTTTTGGTGATGACCCTAATGGAATTTACGAAACAGCTATAGAAAAAAATATTTCCATTCCTTTTAATAACTTTACTTATGGAGGTGGGGTCTTTGATTTTTCCTTAGACTACTCAGGAGGCACCTGGGCACCTTATCATTTAGCTTCTGCTTTCAAGGATGGTCCTGGTTATAGCTTGTCCACTACTAATCAGGTTAAAATGGCTGATTTGCATTCAGTAGATATTGTATTTACAGACGATAAATCTGAATGGTCGAAATGCGTGGTGGTTGAAGCACAAGATGATGATTTGCTTTCAGTTGGAGGGCAAACCAAAATGGGCTTACGCTTAACCCCATCAGTTGATAAAAACGGCAACCCTTTAAATGATGGAACTATGGGTATGGGCTGGTTCCCTGGTTATGCCATTAATTTGGAAACTGGAGAAAGATTGAATATTATTTTTGCAGAGGATTCTTACCTTACTGAGGATAACGGAAGGGATTTGAAATGGAACCCTACTTCAAATATTGTAACGGATGAGGCCCCGCTATACGATATAGATAACGACACTTATCACCAAGGAAGTTACTTGCTTGGCGGGAAGCATTTTGTTTATGTAATCAATGGTTCGGCTGATGTAGTGAAAGATAGCACTTACATTGATGGTACAGTTAGTCCAAACTATGACGAATGTGCTTGGATTTACAACCAACTTAAAAATTATACTTCACCTGGTTATACTGCTAATATTTGGCAAGTATTCCGTAATGCTTCTTGGGTAGGTATGCCGATATTAGCTCCTGGAAGAAGCTTGCTTGCTAATGATGTAACTGTAAAACTTAGTGTAAGCAAACCCTACAATCAATACGTAACTAGAAATGCTTCAGCAATACTAGATAAAAATGACGATTTGATTTTAGGAACAACTTATTTTGTAATGGGGGCAACCCTTAACCATAATGGAAGCCAATACGCGCCTGGCGATACTTTTACAGCTGTGAGTACTTCTTTTTCAGGAAGCAATAATGCAAGAGCCATTAGCCCAATTCCAGAAAATGATTTTAGCCCAATGTACCGATTCTCTACAGATGATATTGTTGCGGAAAAAGGAGATCATAAAACTGCTGTAAATGCCCTGGATATGATAAATGTAGTGCCTAATCCGTATTACGCTTTTTCCACTTACGAAACATCACAGCTTGATAACAGAATGAAAATCACCAACCTTCCTACAAGAGCAACAATCTCTATTTATACTATTAGTGGAACTTTGGTACGACAATTGAAAAAGGATGATGCGTTTACATTTATCGATTGGGATTTGAAAAACACTTTCGGGATTCCGGTTGCATCTGGCCTTTATGTAATACATGTTGATGCAAAAGGAGTTGGAGAAAAAGTACTGAAATGGTTTGGTGTAATGCGTCCTGTTGACCTGGATACTTTCTAAATTATAGATAAAATGAATACTACTGAAATGAAAAAAATAAATAATTGGCTTAAAGCCTTTCTAATTGTAGCACTTATTGTACTTCCTGTGAAAGATAATTTTGCGGGTAATGAGCAAAGAGCCGGACAAGCAGGCGCTTCCGAATTACTAATCAACCCTTGGGCGAGAAGTTCAGGTTGGGCAGGGGCAAATGTGGCCTGTGTTAGAGGCTTAGAAGGGATGTTCAACAATGTAGCGGGTTTGGCCTTTACTAATAAAACAGAGCTTATTTTCTCTCGTACCAATTGGCTAATGTATAACGATAATGAGGCAGTAAGTTATATCAACTCTTTTGGGTTCTCACAAAAAGTAGGTGAGTCAGGTGTATTAGCACTTGGCATTATGTCCTTAGATTTTGGAGATATTGAAATTACAACTGAGGAACTTCCTGATGGAGGAATTGGTACGTTTTCTCCTAAGTATATGAACATTGGTCTTTCCTATGCGAAAACATTTTCTAATAGTATTTATGGTGGCTTTACCATTAAAATGATTTCCGAACAAATTTCAAATGTTCGAGCTGGAGGAGTGGCTTTTGATGCGGGTATTCAATATGTAACTGGTGCTAAAGATAATTTGAAATTTGGTATATCCTTAAAAAATATTGGCCCAAGAATGAGTTTTTCTGGTGATGGGCTTTCATTTAGAGATTATGTAAATCCTAATTATGAAACGGCGGTAAATCATAAATCTGCTGAGTTTGAATTGCCATCATTGCTGAATATTGGGCTTGCATACGATATTCTTTATTTAAGACACCGACTAACAGGTTCAGGAACTTTTACTTCCAATGCTTTTCAGAAAGACCAATACCGATTGGGTTGTGAGTATTCTTTTCGAGATATGTTTATGATAAGGTGTGGTTACACTTTAGAAGAAGGATTAAGAACGCCATCTACCAGAACTACTGCTTTAAGAGGGCCAAGTGGAGGTTTCACTATTGAAATACCAATGGGTGGCGGGAAAACTTTTGGTGTAGATTATTCCTACCGACATACCGATCCTTTCCAGGGGTCGCACACACTTGGCGCCAGAATAAACCTCTAATTAAACAAAATTAATTTTTTACAAAGAGGGAGAAATTCTTACTTTGTGATGATGCTATATTATTATGAATGAGATAAAATATTTTACTGAACAAGGGCTACAAAATTTGAAAGATGAGCTAAATCATCTGAAAAATGTAGAACGTCCAAATATTACCAAAGAGATTTCGGAGGCAAGAGATAAAGGTGATTTATCAGAAAATGCAGAATATGATGCGGCAAAAGAAGCCCAAGGAATGCTGGAGGCAAAAATTGCAAAACTAGAAGAGCAATTAAGTCAAGCAAGGGTGCTAGATGAAAGTGAATTAGACACTTCCTCTGTGCATTTACTTACTAAAGTAATTATCAAAAATACTAAAAATGATACCGAGCTAACTTATACCATTGTGCCAGAATCGGAAGCGGATTTGATGGCCAAAAAGATTTCGGTAGAATCGCCCATTGCACAAGGATTATTGGGTAAAAAGGTAGGGGAAATTGCAGAAATAGAAGTTCCAAGTGGAATTATGAAATTTGAAATCATAGCCATAACGACTTAAACAATGTCAAGTATTTTTACCAAAATAGTTAAAGGTGATATTCCTGCATATAAAGTTGCAGAAGACGAAAGGTTTTTGGCATTTCTCGATATTTTCCCTCTTGCAAAAGGACATCTGCTTGTCATTCCTAAAAAAGAAACCGATTATATTTTTGATTTAGAATCTAAAGAGTTTATGGGGCTTTGGAGTTTTACTCAATTGGTAGCCAAAGCAATGGAAAAAGTCATAGCATGCGAAAGAATAGGGGTAGCTGTTATTGGATTGGAAGTACCCCATGCTCATATTCATCTGGTACCATTAAAAAACATGACTAACATCAATTTTGAAAAACCAAAACTTAAATTTTCTCCTGAAGAATTTGAGGAAATTGCCCAAAAAATAAGGAAAGAAATTTAGAAGTCAGGAACCAGTAGACAGCATTAAGAATACAGCAGAAAGATAAATTTCAAACCCAACAACTATTTCAGTCTATCCGGATTATCTTTTACAAAAGCTTTCCATCCAGTATAACTTTTTCCTTTCTCTGCTGTATCCCCCTGAAAAAAATGACAAACTGCAGCAGCCAATCCATCAGTGGCGTCTAAATGTTTTGGTATTTCTTTTATTGTCAATAATGATTTTAGCATAGCAGCTACTTGTTCTTTAGAAGCATTTCCGTTTCCTGTAATGGCCTTTTTTATTTTCTTGGGGCTGTATTCAAAAATAGGAATATCTCTGTAAAGCCCAGCTGCCATTGCAACTCCTTGTGCTCTTCCCAACTTTAACATGGATTGCACATTTTTCCCAAAAAATGGGGCTTCTACCGCCAACTCATCTGGTTTGTACTCATCTATCATAGCCAATGTTCGTTCAAATATTCGCTTTAGTTTCAGTTCATGAGAGCTCAATTTAGACAAATGCAAAATGCCCATTTGCAATAGTTCCATTTTCTTTCCTTCAATTTGGATAAGTCCATAACCCATAATGGTAGTTCCTGGGTCAATTCCTAATATAATTTTATCTATCGGCAATTGTTATCTTTAAGTATATTTGCAACACAAAACTAAACAATGCTTTCCAAAAAAACACTTGGCTTCCTATTAAAAATTTCAATTGTAGTGTTTGCTTTGTATTTTTTGTACCAGCAACTTACAAACAAAAAGGCGATTGAGGGATTTGACATTGCTTTTATCAAGCAAACAATCTTTGAAAGTCAGCCCTTAGTTGTTTTGGTTTTTATTATGATGTTTTTCAATTGGCTAGTAGAAGCTATCAAATGGAAATTCTTGATTGGAAAAATTGAAAAAGTAAGTATGCTTACTTCTTTGCGAGCAGTTTTTTCAGGAATTACAGTTTCGGTTTTTACGCCAAACAGAATTGGTGAGTATGGAGGAAGAGTATTTTGCCTAGAAAAAGCCGATAGAATCCAAGGGGTTTTAATAACGGTTTTAGGTTCTATGGCACAACTTTTGACTACCATCTTTTTTGGTTCCATGGCTATTTTGTTTTTGAATAATTACATTCCAGAATTAGATAGTTTGTATCAGGAAATGGAATTTGCTTATCCTGTGATGTTTTTTATGCTTTTGCTTTTGAATATTTTGCTACTCTTACTTTTTCATAATATTTCAGTGATTTCCAATTTTATGGATAAGTTTTCTTGGCTTTCGAAATACAAAAAATACAAGGAAGTTTTTACTTATTACAATACCCAGGAGTTGGCTTTTGTATTTATATTTTCCATTATTCGCTATGCTATTTTTACTACTCAATTTTTTATTCTGCTTCAATTATTTACAGTAGATATCACCTACTTTGACGCCATTATTCTAACAATGATTATGCTTTTTATTATTTCCATCATTCCTACTATTGCCATTTCAGAAATTGGAATAAGGGGCTCTGTGGCAGTTTATTTGTTCGGATTAGTTTCTGCTAATACTTTGGGAATTCTCTCTGCTACTTTTGTGCTGTGGGCAATTAATTTAGTGCTTCCTGCCCTCATTGGCGCCTTCTTTGTGTTTACTCTCAAATTTTTTAGAAAACAATAAATGGATATCTTTTATTTATTCTTATCTCTTTTAGCTTTATGGTATCTTGTTGTATTTCTCTCTTATCGATTGTCATGGAATAAAATTCCAAATGCAAAAAACAAGAATGATAAGGATTTTGTAAGCGTGATTGTTACCTGTAGAAATGAAGAGGGGCATATTGCAAATCTTATTCAGCAAATAAGAACGCAAAACTTTGACAAGAATCGTTTTGAACTTATAGTGGTAAACGACCATTCTACTGATGACACCTTGTCAATTTTAGAAAAGAAAGCGGCAATTTGGAATAAGTTAAAAATAGTATGTTTAGGTGAAGGAGAAGAAGGTAAAAAAACAGCTATTGAAAAAGGAATATCTTTTGCAAAAGGGGATATTATTCTTTGTACAGATGCAGATTGCTCTGTTGAAAAAAATTGGATAGCAACTATTATCCATTATTTTACTGATGAAAAAATAAAGATGGTTTCAGCTCCTGTATTATTTGAGAATAAAAAAGGAATTTTTTGCGAATTACAATCTTTGGAGTTTCTAAGTTTGATTGGTTCAGGGGCAGCAGCAATTGGCAGAGGGAAAAGCATTTTTTGTAATGGTGCGAATTTTGCTTATCGCAGATCCGTCTTTTTGGAAGTAGACTCATTTGATAACAATATCGCTTCCGGGGATGATGTGTTTTTGATGCACAAGGTCAAACAAAAATATGCTAATGGAATTGCTTTTGCAAAGCAGAAAGAAGCGATTGTAAAAACAAGTAGTCAGCCTAATATTTCAGCATTCATCAACCAAAGAAAAAGATGGGCATCTAAAAGCAGTTCTTACAAAGATTTTGATACAATAGCAATAAGTGTTTTGGTATTTCTGATGAATGTAAGTATTGTGACTTTATTAGTAATGGCTTTTTTTTATAGTCAAATGATTGCTCTTTTTGCCGCTCTATTTTTAGTAAAATATATTGCCGATTATCTTTTTTTACTTCCTGTTCTTAAATTTTTCAAAAAAAGAAATTTGGCTTTTTGGATTTTGCCTTTTGAGATATTTTATTGCTTCTATATTATTTTAATTGTAATTTTATCTTTTACAAGTTCTTTTGAGTGGAAAGGGAGAATACATAAGAAATGAAAAAAGCATCTTTAAATAGCTTGGCTTGGAAGAAATTAAAAAGCAATAAAATGTCTTTTAGTGCATTGCTGTTTGTTGTTGTTTGTCTTTTTGTTGGAATTTTAGCAGTTCCTATTAGTCCAGATAAGACACCAATGGCAAATCAGATGCACATTGAATTGGCCACTCTAAAACCATTTACCAAAGTTGTCTTTTTGGAAATAACAAAAGAAGATGTAAATCAAGCCTCCCTTTTTGAAGGAATATTCTTTGGAAAGCCATTAATAGTTAAGCGTATTCCTATTTCCACATTTACCAAAACAAATGATGGTCTAAACTACTTTGCCTACCAATCAGAAATGGAAGAAAACTTTATTGGAGAATACAATATTAGAGAGCAAACCTTTTTCTTTGGAACAGATAAATACGGAAGGGATTTACTTAGCCGTATGCTCTTTGGCATCAGAATTTCGCTTTCTGTTGGTTTTATTGCCGTATTTATTTCATTAATAATTGGCATTAGTTTAGGGCTTATTGCGGGCTATTTTAGAGGAAAAACTGACGATATAATCATGTGGCTCGTGAATGTGATCTGGTCCATTCCCACTTTACTTATGGTAATTGCAATTACTTTGGCATTAGGGAAAGGATTTTGGCAAGTATTTGTAGCGGTTGGTTTAACCATGTGGGTAGAAGTTGCTCGTATCGTTAGAGGGCAAGTGTTATCTATCAGAGAATTGGAATATATAGAGGCAGGAAAGGCATTGGCCTACAAACCTTTTAGGATTATTTTCAAACATATTTTGCCTAATATAATTGGGCCTGTAATTGTGATTTCTGCAGCTAATTTTGCAGCTGCTATTTTGATTGAAGCTGGGCTTTCTTTTCTTGGAATTGGCGCACAACCACCTATGCCAAGCTGGGGTGGTATGATAAAAGATCATTATACTTACATTATTATGGACAAGGCCTATCTAGCTATTATTCCTGGGGTGGCCATAATGTTTTTGGTGCTGGCTTTTATGCTTTTGGGTAATGGACTTAGAGATGCTTTTGATGTAAAGGATTAAAAAATCAACAGCCCTCCAATAAATATTACGATTCCGGCAAGAAGTAATATAAGGGTGTAAGGTAAAATTTCTTTTGCTTTTAATCCTGTAATTCCTAGTAGCGGTAAAGCCCAAAAAGGTTGTAACATATTGGTAAGTTGGTCGCCATAAGCCAATGCCATTACGCTTTTTGGTATGCTTACGCCTAATTTTGTGGCTGCTTCCACAATTATTGGTCCTTGCACTGCCCATTGCCCGCCACCACTTGGCACAAATACATTTACAATTCCTGCACTAATAAATGTAAAAATAGGGAAAGTAGTTTCATTAGAAATATCAACAAAAAAGTCAGACATAATTTGCACCAAACCAGAGTGGTTCATAATACCCATTATTCCAAAATAAAGAGGGAATTGAATTAATATTCCAGAGGCGCCACCAATAGCGCTATTTACTGCTTTCAAAAAGTTAAAAAATGATTTGTGCATTACAATAGCCAAACCTAGCAATACCAAATTAATATAATTTGGATTGATAACTTTGAAGGAGATGGTTTCAGGTAAAATGAATGCTTTATAAAAAGCATAAAACAAAATAATTCCGCCAAAAAGGAAAGCCATTATTCTGCTGTGATCCAATTTTTCTGCTCCGCTAATTGTTGTTGTCTCGCTTTGTTCAGAAGTGCTTAAATTCAGAGTTTTTCCTTTGTTTTTCTTTCCTAAATAATACATCAGCAAGGGAAGAGTAATCAATAAAACAATACTAATACTGATATTCATGGTAGAAAAAACTGTTTCTGCCTGAGAAATTACGCCAATTTTATCGACTAAGAAATGTCCTTCTTCTGCAATTTTTATGGGTGCAGAGCCAGAAATTCCTCCATGCCACACCATAAGTCCGGAATATCCTGCAGCTCCAATTAAGGGGTAGTTAAGCAATATTCCTTTTTTGCTTGCATATTCTCCAACTTTTCGGGCAAATATGGCGCCAAAAATAAGGCCCAAACCCCAATTAAAGAAAGACACTAAAAGGGTGAAAAAGCAAATAATGGTAGCAGCATTGGCAGTATTGTTGCAATACTTTGTCCCTTTTTCTATAAGGTTGCTGATGGGTTTGCTTAGGGCTAATGTGTGTCCCAATACAAGCATCAGCATCATCTGCATGGCAAAAACAAGTAGTGGAGGATGCCAAACTCCTTTCTCCCAAAATTGCAAAAGTTGAAGAAAATGGTTTTCTCCAACTTTTGATTCTGTAATAAATAATGCTAACAGGAAAGTAAAAAAAGTAAGGATTACCGCTATGGTAAAAGGAGTCGGCAATACCGACTTAAATACCTTTTCAACTCTACTTGCAAATGACATATTTTAGAACGGTAAGTCATCTTCTTCTGATGCTGGGGCATCAAAAACAGGTGGTTCTGCCATTTCTTCTGATGTGAAACTTTCAACTCCTATTTTCTCAATTTTCCAAGCATCCACATTATGAAAATACCTTCCATTCCACTCCCTTGATGATAGGTTAAAGGACACTTCCACTTGGTCACCTACATTATAATGTTCCAACATAGCAATTTTATCCTCTCCAAAAAGTTGGAAGCAAATTTCAGGATTGTATTGTGCAGCAGTATCCACTACAAACGATTGTTTCTTCCACTCTTTCCCTGCTTTTGATGTGCCATTTTCTACACTTAATTTACTGCTAATTTTTCCTTTTACCGATAAACTCATATTTTTATTTTTTAATTTGAAAAGCAAATATAAAACTTAATAATCTTCCTATTTGCTTTTGGTGTAAAATGTTAAAAAATAATATCTTTGCCCTCCCATTTTGCGGGTGTGATGGAATTGGTAGACATGCCAGATTTAGGATCTGGTGCTGCAAGGCGTGGGGGTTCGAGTCCCTTCATCCGCACAAAATAGTAATCAGAAATGTGTGTTATTTTCTTTTTGAATCTATTTTTACCAATTAGATAAATTATGTAATTCTGCAGCCCTTTTTAAAATAAATAAAAATTATACAAAGCAGAAATAGACTTATAAATAGCTTTTTAATTTTTCAATTGCATTTTTAGTAAAATCAGATAAAACTAATTTACCACTACTTTCAGCTCTTTCCATTAAAAGGGTATCCCAATGATTAGTTCCTTCCCACATTATCTTCTTTAAACCATCCATTGCTTCTGGATTAGATATTGAAAGGGTAGAAGCTAGTTTTGATACTTCAATATCCATTTCTTCTGTAGTTTCAAAAACTTCAGTATACAAGCCTTTTTCTCTTGCCCAAGACGCATCAAACCATTTTGTAGAGTTTATTGTCATAGCAGAAAATGCGGATGTTCCTACTTTACGCTCTACTGCAGGACCAACCACAAACGGACCGATACCGATTGCAAGCTCAGATAATTTAACAGACGCAAATTTTGTAGCAAAACAATAATCAGTTGCAGAGGCCATTCCAATACCTCCACCAACTGCTTTACCTTGTACACGTCCAATAATAAATTTAGGACATTTTCTAGCTGCATTTATCACATTAGCAAATCCTGAAAAGAATTTCTTCCCATTTTCTGGAGTGTTTATTGCTAGAAGTTCATCAAATGAAGCTCCTGCACAAAATGTTTTTTCTCCTGCACTTTTCAGGATAATAACCTTTATTTTTTTATCTTCTCCTGCTGTAGTTATGTTACTAGCTAATTCTGCTAAAACGTCCCCTGGTAGTGAGTTAGATTTTGGATGAAAAAATTCAATAGTTCCAATTCC